>JBALVT010000213.1:0-6860 GCA_036961345.1 Halioglobus sp. | reverse complement strand
CCCGCAAAAGCATTGGAGCCTGGATTCGTAGCTCCGGTGGCGCGCGAGAAATAATCTTTGCACTGGAAGTTGTGACATTTTACACACTCTCCACTCTTTGATTGACCGAGCTCGAGCCGGAGAGCACACTAGCAACGTGCTTCGCAGCACCAAACATTTTTCGAAACACATATAGTGAGCGTTATGACCACCTGGTTCCTAAAACAAACAGATATGACATCGCGGCACGGTTCCATCACCGTGTTGCCGGTGGTCTGTCTGTGGGAACACAGTGTGGTTTGAGGATGCGTTAGCATATAGTCTTTAAAAAAAGGCCTCCGAGAACCCAGATTCCGGAGGCCTTTTTTGTTTCAACTAGAAAAACCTCCGCTTTTTGGGTACTCGACCAACCAGGATGAGTACCGTGAAAAGGTCAGTGCACAACAACATTAAAACCATTTACATGATGGGCTTTTTTCAAAGCTTCATGGTGGTGATACCCATATTCGTGCCGCTGCTGCAGGGCTATGGTCTGTCTATGAGCCAGGTGCTACAGACCCAGGCAATCTTCGCTCTGACGATTGCTCTGTGTGAAGTTCCGTCAGGTTACTTCGCCGATATCTGCGGACGACGACGGGCACTGCTGGTCGGCTCAGTACTCAATGGATTTGGGTTTCTGTCCTTATTATGGGCGGACACTTTTTTCGACTTCCTGGTTTACGAGGTGATACTGGGAGTTGGTCTGAGCCTGATTTCCGGCGCCGATCTGGCATTGTTATATGACTCAGAAGTGTATCTTGAAAAAACCGGAGAACGCGACGGTGCGGGTGCAAGTAAATCTCTAAGCCGTTTGATTTCCATTGAAGCGGCCGCCTCAGGCATCGCGGGAATTGGTGCGAGCTTACTGTTGATATGGTCTCTGGACTGGATTATCTGGGTGCAGGCGGCGGTGGGTTTTATCCCATTGATGCTGGGCCTGCTGCTGGTAGAGCCACCACGCGTTGCCTCCGAAAGCGGACACAGGGAAAACGCCTGGAAAATCGTTGAATTACTGGTGTTCGGAAAGCCGGTTGTATTGTGGACGGCGTTTGCTATCACCGTTTTCGGATTGTTGTCAATTTACGCATTCTGGATCTACCAGAAATACTGGGAGCTACAAAACATCCCCCTGGAGAATTTCGGCTACATCTGGGCAGCGTTTGCACTGACCGTGAGTGTGTCGGCTCGCTACGCAGCTACCCTGGAGCAAAAAATTGGTTCGCGCCGATTGTTGCTAATCATCGCCTGCCTGCCAATTATCGGCCTGTTGGGAATGGCCTGGAGCAGCGGATGGTTTGGCGTTATGTTCGGCTTTGCTATCCAGATTGGCCGCGGCATCAGCTTAAGCTTGTTCTATGAGGCGTTGAACAGCCGCGTGCCGGGGGATTTCCGGGCCACAGTGAACTCTTTGGTGAGTCTGGGCATGAGGGGAATCTTCATTGTCACAGGGCCGCTGCTGGGATACCTGTTGGACCACCAGGGTATGAGTAATACCTTGCTGATAGTGGCCGTAATTTTTGCGCCGCTGATGCTGCTGGTATTGCTGCCGCTGTTGACCCGCATTCGAAGTGAGGTAGTGGAGGAAACCATGCCTACAGTAGCTGCTAACTAGTTCAGGTCTTCACGGGCATCACCGCGTTTCTGCGGGATGCCCGTTTTTTTGGCTTGTCAAAAGGATGCAGGCGAAATACATTACTTAACTGACAATGGTGTAGCGATAGCCCCGAAACGCTCAGGCCAACGATCGGTCCGATAAAAATGATGGAGTTGTGGAATGACTGGTAGAGAATCCCTGGCAAGCTGGCAGCTTTTAGAAGCACATGCTCGGGAAATGAAGAGCCAACATATGCGCACGCTCTTTAAAGATGACAATTCGCGCTTTGAGCAATTTTCCATTGAACTCCCTGGCCTATTGCTGGACTACTCGAAAAATCTCATCACCTCGAAAACGGTGGCTGCACTGCTCAAGCTGGCCGTTGAGACAGATGTAGAGGGCTGGAGGCAAAAGATGTTTGCCGGCGAGGCCATCAACAAAACTGAGAACCGCGCTGTTTTACATACGGCACTGCGCACCGCCTCGGGCACTGGATGCAATATTGATGGAGAAAACATCGATGAGAAAATCGCCCAGACACTGCAGCGTATGGAGCGATTTACAGAGCAAGTACGCACTGGTGCATGGCTGGGTTTTTCCCAAATGCCTGTCTCCGACATCGTGTGCATTGGCATCGGTGGGTCACACCTGGGACCGCAAATGGTTACCGAAGCCCTAAAAGCCTACAGCGACAATCGCCTGCAAGTTCATTACGTGTCCACTGTAGACGGCACACAAATAGCCGATGTACTGAGCACACTCGACCCCGCCACTACGCTGTTCGTAATCTCCTCGAAAACCTTTACCACCGCAGAAACCATGACTAACGCCGGCACCGCCTTACAGTGGCTCAAGGCTGCAACAACGGATACCGATGCGGTGGGCAAACACTTTGTAGCCGTCACTTCAGCCGATAACAAAGCACAGCTACTGGGCATAGATTCACAGAATATTTTCCCAATGTGGGACTGGGTGGGCGGCCGTTATTCCCTTTGGTCAGCTATTGGCTTGCCCATTGCGCTTTACCTGGGTTTTGAGGTGTTCCGGCAGTTGCTCGCCGGGGCCAATGAAATGGATCAGCATTTTCAAAATGCACCGCTTGGCGAAAATGCACCCGTCATGCTGGCACTTATCGGTGTCTGGAACAGCACCTTTTTGGGGGCGCCCTCGCAGGCAATTTTGCCCTATGACCAACCATTGCACATGCTGCCCGCTTACTTGCAACAAGCTGACATGGAAAGTAACGGCAAGTCTGTGAACTGGGAAGGCAATGAAGTGCCCTATAACACGGGGCCTATTCTATGGGGGCAAACAGGCATCAATGGCCAACACGCCTTCTACCAACTCTTACATCAGGGTACACATATTGTGCCCGCAGATTTTATTGGTTCGGTGGAGAGCCAGGTGCCGCTAAAGGGCCATCACGACAATTTATTGGCGAATTTCTTCGCGCAGAGCCAGGCTCTCATGACCGGTATAGACGCGGCTGAAGTGGAAAAAGATTTGCGCAATAAGGGGATGAACGAGGTCGACATAAAGCGCCTTTTACCCCACAAGGTTCACCCCGGTAACCGCCCAAGCAATACACTATTAATGGACAAGCTCAGCCCCAGGACCCTGGGGAAGTTAGTGGCGCTGTATGAACACAAAATTTTTGTACAGGGCATCATCTGGGAAATATATTCTTTTGATCAGTGGGGAGTAGAACTGGGCAAGGTTTTGGCGAAAACAATAGAACCGCTACTGAATCTCGATAGCGGCGAGATCGAGCTGGACGACTCTACGCGCAATCTGATCAAGCACTACCAACGCATAAAAAAAACAGCCCCGGACTAAAGATATTGCCGCGAAAACGCGCGAGGGTTCCGGCTGCTCAATCTTACAACTTTCTTACCACAACCCTGGTTTAGCTTTTATCGGTGCCACGACTGTGGGACTGGTGCGCGCCGGCTAGCCAGGTACTGTGTACCTGGAAATCCTTGTCAAAATGAACCAGGTCCGCCCGGTAGCCTTTTGCTATTCGTCCTAGTTCATCTTCGAGTTTGAGAAATGTTGCAGGGTAAAGCGCCGCCATGCGCAAACTCTCTTCCAGCGGCAGGCCTACACTACACACTGCAATACGCACCGCGTCGATCATGCCAATCGCGCTGCCCGCCAACACCCCCTCAGAGTTGATCAACCTGCCGCCTCGCTCCTGAATCCGCTCCCCATAAATATCGAATGACGAATCCTCGCTACCAACGCTGGACATGGCATCAGTGACAAGCAACAACTTGCCTGCAGGTTTCATCCTGTGGGCCATCTTGATACTGGCGGGATGAACGTGATGGCCGTCGGCAATAATACCTGCCCAGGTATTGTCGCTGTCGAGCGCCGCACCCACGGTGCCCGGTTCACGAGCGCCCAGCGGGCTCATGGCATTAAAGACATGCGTAAATCCACGCAGGCCCTCAGCAACAGCCCCTTTTATTTGCTCATAACTGGCATTGGTGTGACCGGCACAAACGTGCACGCCGGCCTCGGCCAACTGCCTGATTTGGCCGGGCTGAGCATGCTCCGGCGCCAATGTAACAATGACATTGAGATCATCCAGTGAGCACAGCCAGTTAATATCCTCAGCCTCAGGCGGACGGATCATACTGGCTTTATGGGCTCCCCGTTTGCCAAGATCAAAAAAAGGACCTTCAATGTGAATACCCAGCACACCGGCGTTGCCGCTGGCGCGGGCCTCACGCACGGCGTCTATGCCGGCCTGCTGGTTGGACCGACTGTCACTAATCAACGTTGGCATCATGCTGGTGGTACCGGTAGGACGGTGTCCTGCCGTTATTACATCCACACTGTCCCGGCTGGGTGCATTATTCAACATGACACCCCCACCACCGTTTACCTGTATATCGATAAACCCCGGCGCGAGAATGCCTGCGCCTAAATCACGTATTTCGAGAGCCAGAGGAAGCTCGTGGCCAGGCATTACCTGCACGATATGGCGGTCTTCAATGATAACGGCATGATCTTCGAGCAAGCGATCGCCGTCGAAGATAGTCTGAGCCTTAATCGCGTAAATCATGGTAAAGCCGGGCCCATAGAATATCGAGTCACTAACAGAGACAGGAAACCATTGCCGGGCAAGTCCTCAGCCTCTGTTTCCCAGTTGATTAATGGGAACATACAAGCCACTGCTGAGCTTGTCAATTCGCTTGCGGCCTGCACCCTGTGGGTAGCCGTATTGTTGACTGCATCCGCATTTGGAGTATTCTAATAGCTTCAAGTGAATGTCCAAAATCAGTATAAAAAAAGGAATCATCAATGGAGCAGTTATCAGGACAGGACGCCATGTTCCTCCACGCCGAACTGGATGGGCTGCCGCAGCACATTGGCGGCGTCAGCATCTACAATCAGGACACAGCCGAAGACGGCGTCGTCAGATTCAAACAAATCCTGGAGATGCTCGATAGTCGGGTACACCTCTCTCCCATATTCAGACGTAAATTGGCCTTTGTCCCTGGCGGTCTGGGCCGGCCCTACTGGGTAGAGGACCCCGATTTCGACCTGGAATACCACGTTAGACACATCGCCCTACCCAAACCCGGAGACTGGCGGCAATTATGCATACTCGCAGCCAGAATACATTCGCAGCCATTAACCCGGGATCGTCCACTGTGGGAAATGTATGTTATTGAAGGCCTGAACAATGTTGAAGGCCTGCCAAAGAATTGCTTTGCAGTTCTACTGAAGGTTCACCACTGTGCAATGGACGGTGCCACCGGCGCTCAGTTCAACAATATTGTGCACGACCTCACCCCGGAGACAAAACAGCCCGAACCGGCCGGGCCCTGGCTGGTGAATCGCCCCTCGAAGGCAAGAATGCTCGGGCGGGCCTATCTAGACGCCTGGAAAAAACCCGGCGAAGTCATCGATATGATCAGGCAGGCAACGCCTGCATTCAAACGGCTGCGCGAGGGTAAAAAACAACAGGATTTCCACACCCTCGACGACAAGCAAAAAACACGTTTCCAGGGCAAGATTTCCCGGCACCGCGTTGTCGAAGGCCGACGATTCGATTTCGATGAAATTCGCGCCATAAAAAATAGCTTACCGGGCGTAACCGTCAATGACGTTATGCTCACGATTGTGGCCGGTGGCATGCGTAAATACTTAAGCAGTAAAGACGAACTTCCCGAGCAAACCCTGGTAACTGGCTGCCCGATAGATGTGCGATCGCCAGATGAGAGAGCCGCCGGCGGTAACATGGTTGGCTTTATGAACGTCGCCCTTCGCACGGAAATTGAAGACCCACTTGAACGCCTGGAAGCGGTGCACGAAGAAGCTGTTTCGGCCAAAGCCTATGCTGAGGCGCTAGGGCCCCGCATTATGATGGACATTACCAACGTAATGCCGGGCAATGTATTGTCTATCGCCATTCGCGCCGCAAGCTCAACAGGACTCGCCGAAGCCAACGTCATTCAGAACACCATTGTAACCAACGTGCCGGGCGCGCCCATGCAGCTATACATGTGCGGTGCAGAGCTTGTGAACTCATTCAGTCTTGGGCCATTACTGCCCAACATGGGACTGTTCCACATCGTTTACAGCGCAGTGCAGAATAAAAAGGGCACTGTGACACTGTCGTTCACTGCATGCCGGGATATGTTGCCGGACCCGGCTTTTTACGCAGAGTGCCTGCAGGAATCTTTCGACGAATTGAAAAAAGCTACGCTGGGCTAGCGCAGCTTACAACCACTGCTGGAGCAGTCCAAAGACATTCACCCTGGCTTTCAATCTGCTCGCCAACATAAACATCCCCCCGATTTTGCGATGGAAATAAATCGCTTCTGAAGGGGGCGCCTTCCAAAAGTCTCGAAAATCTCCGGCCGATTCAGCCAGCTTCGTCATTCTCCCAGGGATATCTGAACCTGAAAAGTCGTACAGGACATCCTGGGTCAAGGGCTCCAGCAACAGCTCGAATATATCCAGCACAAGATCCTGATACTGGGAATTAACGTCTCCCATGGAATACCCAACGCGCTCAGCAGCTATAACCAGTTTCTGGCGATCCCCTTCAATAGCAGCTCTGGCCAGCTTTTTATAGTTGTTCCCAAACGAAGCCTTGAAGTTCCGCGTGGCACCAAAATCCAGCAATACGATGGCGCCTGTACTGGCATTATATTGATAATTGGCGAAATTCGGATCGGTTTGCACCATCTTTAGTTCAAACAATTCCATCAGCATCAGCTCAATCAATGCA
>JBALVT010000212.1:0-6973 GCA_036961345.1 Halioglobus sp. | reverse complement strand
GATGAATACCTGACTCGCGATGACGAGGAATACCAGGAGGATACCTATGACGCTATGGTCGATTCTTTTGAGGGCTATTTAGGTAGATTGGGAGCAGAACAAAAACAGGTTTTGCGCGGCAGCAGCGCCGAGTTATTGCGTTCAGATAAAATATGGTTGCGTGAGCGTGCCCTGTGGTTGGGGAAACTTGAAGTATTGCTGATGAGAGAGCCGGGCTGGCAGCAGCGTATTAGAGACCTGTTGAGCGCAAGAGAGGATATTAATTCTCCGGAATATCAGCAAATCTATGAGCACAATGTGCTGGCAATACAAACCACCGCCATTGTTATTCTCAATGGCCGAACTGACAAACAGAACAAGCGGTTGCGCAAAAAGATCCAACATCTCCAGGAAGACCTGGAATCCCTTATTGCGCAGGGCCGCAAGGCACAGATAGAGTAGATCTTTGCGCTGAGCCTTTAATCCAGCAGGGAAAGATCTCTTACCGCACCCTTGTCCGCGCTGGTTACCATTTTTGCGTATACCTTCAGGGCCGGCGTCACTTTTCTTGGTCTTTCCGCCGCTGGCTGCCAGCCTTTCTTGCCCAGTGCATCCATTGCTGCTCTGCGCTGCGCAAGCTCCTCATCACTGATAGCCACATTGATACTGCGATTGGGGATATCTATCTCGATGGTATCGCCGTGCTCTATCAATGCTATTGCGCCACCGCTTGCCGCCTCGGGAGACGCATGGCCGATGGATAATCCGGATGTTCCTCCTGAAAAGCGCCCATCGGTTAATAGTGCGCAAGCTTTGCCAAGACCTTTAGATTTCAAGTAGCTGGTGGGATACAGCATTTCCTGCATACCCGGGCCGCCACGAGGGCCTTCATAACGAATGATGACGACATCACCGGCTTTGACTTTGTCCGCCAGAATGTCCTCTACTGCACCATCCTGACTTTCGCAGATGTAGGCGGGGCCTGAAAATACCAGGCTGCCTTCGTCTACACCGGAGGTTTTAACAACACAACCGTCTTCAGCGATGTTACCAAACAGAACCGCCAGACCACCTTCCAGAGAATAAGCGTGCTCCAGGTCGCGAATACAACCGTTTGCACGGTCGTCGTCCAAGCTGGGCCACCGTGTGTTTTGGCTGAAAGCGGTTTGCGTGGGGATCCCTCCAGGGCCGGCGCTGAAAAATTTCTTAACGGCTGGGTCGGTGGTGCGGGTGATATCCCACTTATCAAGCGCGTCGGCCATGGTCTTGCTGTGAATGGTTGGATTGTCTGTGTGCAACAGGCCGGCGTGATCCAGCTGGCCGAGAATGCCCATTACGCCACCGGCGCGATGAACATCTTCCATGTGGTATAGCGGCGTATTGGGGGCCACTTTGCACAACTGCGGGACTTTGCGAGACAGGCGGTCGATGTCGGCCAGGGTGAAATCCAGCTCTGCTTCCTGTGCTGCTGCAAGTAAGTGCAAGATGGTATTGGTGGATCCACCCATGGCGATGTCGAGATTCATCGCATTTTCAAAGGCGTTGAAGTTGCCGATGTTGCGCGGCAGTACCGAGTCGTCGTCCTGCTCGTAGTAGCGTTGGCAAAGTTCAACTATCAGCCTTCCGGCGCGTAAAAACAATTGCTCCCGGTCGGCGTGGGTTGCCAGGGTAGAGCCATTGCCGGGCAGGCTCAAACCCAGAGCTTCAGTAAGACAGTTCATCGAATTTGCAGTAAACATGCCTGAACAGGAGCCACAGGTAGGACAGGCGGAGCGTTCAATCTCGTCGACGTCCTCGTCGCTTACATCGCTGTCAGCGGCGATCACCATGGCATCGACCAGATCCAGTTTGTGTTCTGAAAGACGAGTTTTGCCGGCCTCCATGGGCCCGCCTGAAACAAACACCACCGGAATATTCAGGCGCATCGCCGCGTTCAACATTCCCGGGGTGATTTTGTCGCAGTTGGAGATACACACCATGGCATCTGCACAGTGCGCATTCACCATGTATTCAACCGAATCGGAAATAATATCTCGCGATGGCAGGCTATAAAGCATGCCGTCGTGGCCCATGGCGATACCGTCATCCACCGCTATGGTATTGAATTCTTTGGCGACACCGCCGGCGGCTTCAATTTCCCGCGCCACCAGCTGACCCAGGTCCTTGAGGTGCACGTGGCCGGGTACAAACTGAGTAAACGAATTGACCACGGCAATAATGGGTTTCTGAAAGTCGCCATCTTTCATGCCAGTGGCTCGCCAAAGTGCGCGCGCACCGGCCATGTTGCGGCCGTGGGTGGAAGTCTTGGAACGATATTCTGGCATGGGATTTTTCCGTCTACTTGGGTCGGTACAAGCGTTCTTGTGCCGTGGTGAATCAAATGGTGTGAAACA
Organism: Halioglobus sp.; assembly: GCA_036961345.1. Lineage (GTDB taxonomy): Bacteria > Pseudomonadota > Gammaproteobacteria > Pseudomonadales > Halieaceae > JBALVT01. Next base: position 4,601 of record JBALVT010000212.1, on the reverse strand, counting down.
GCAGAGCAGAATAGCAAAAATTCAGCGTTTAGTCAGACTGTAACCGAATTCCGATTATGGGCTCTCACTGCCGCCTTAGCCCACACACCATTTTAGAGCGACTTGAACAGTACCCTGGAGTTGCGCTGCAGGTTATAGAGCGATTGCTTCTGGTCGGGCAGTTCTTCGCGGCTGCTTTCAGCGAAACCTTGCTCTATAAACCAGTGGGTGGTTTGGGTGGTGAGCACAAATACACGATCAAGCCCAAGATTCATGGCCTCATGTTCCAGTTCACGTAATAACCTCTGGCCGCGCGCGCCACCTCTATAATCCGGATGAGAGACAATGCAGGCGATCTCGCCGCAGCCGGTTCCAGCGAATGGGTACAGAGCGGCACAGGCGATTATCCGCCCATCGCGCTCCAGTACTTTAAATTGGCGAATTTCAGTTTCAAGAACCTCCCTGGAGCGTTTGAGGAGAATTCCTTTTTGTTCAAGGGGCTCAATCAACTCCAGAATGCCGCCCACATCATCGATATTGGCGGTTCGGGATTGTTCGTAGTCGTCATTGGCAACCAGTGTGCCACTGCCGTCATGCGTAAACAGCTCCTCAAGCAGTGCACAGTCTGCGCTGTAGCTAATGATCTGGCAGCGCGGCACGCCAGAGGCGCAGGCGTGTTTGGCGGCCGAGATCAAGGATATTTGCTCTTCGTCTGTTAGCAGCAGGTCATCGGCCTCACCGACAGAGCACTGCCTGATTAACTCTCCCTGGGGGTTGGTGATTCCAGCCGCGCTACCAAACAGCACCAATTTGTCAGCTCCAATCGCTGCGGCGCAATTGACCGCGATATCCTCCAGGGACAGATTGAAAATTTCTCCGGTAGGCGAATAACCCAGCGGCGACAGCAATACGATAGAGCCATCATTGAGCAGCTGGTGAATCGCTTTTGCATCTACTCGCCTGACACTACCGGTATGATGAAATTCAACACCGTCGACGACGCCTATGGGTTTTGCGGTTACGAAGTTACCGCTGCATACCCTAATTTTGGCCCCTTGCATCGGTGAATTGGGTAGCCCCATGGAAAGCAGGGCTTCGAATTGGGCGCGCAGTGATCCGGCTGCGTCCTTTACATGCTCCATTGCTGCGGCATCGGTGATTCGTTTGTTCTTGTAAAACTCGGTTTGCAGGCCGGCAGTGGCAAGACGCTGATCAATTTGCGGCCGTGACCCGTGTATCAAAACCAGCCTTACGCCAAGACTATTGAGTAGCGCGATGTCGTGAATAATATTGGCGAAGTTTTCGTGTTGCGCAGCCTCGCCCCCAAGCATCAGTACGAAGGTTTTGTCACGATGGCTATTGATGTAGGGCGCGGTATTCCTGAACCAGCGAATATGCGCCCGGCTCAGTGTTGTCACTTTACCGGCTAAGCTCTTGATAATTAAAGATTGTTAAGAATACCGAAAGCGACGCAGATTACCTAATGGCAATAGTGCACACCGCCGTAGGATTGGATTACAGGCAGTAGTGCCTGATGCAGTTTGTCAGCAGAGCAATACACGGTTCGATCTGCTCGAGTTCCAGATACTCATCCGGTTGGTGGGCTTGGTCAATTGAGCCCGGGCCCATGACAATCGTTTCCATGCCTAACTGTTGCAAAAATGGCGCCTCGGTGGCAAAAGCGACAGCCTGTGCTTGATGGCCACTAAGTTTTTCAGCCACTCGCACCAGCTCACAATCTGCGTCTTGCTCAAAAGGCGAAACGTTGTTGATCAGGGCTTGCATGGAGATATTCAGTGACAACTGGTCTGCGACCACTGCCATTCTTTTTTCCAGTTCTCCGCGGATATTGGCATTGTCACCGCCGGGGGTCATGCGCAGGTCAAAATGCAGTTCTGTTTTCCCACATATGCGGTTTGGGCTGTCGCCACCGTGTATGCAGCCGAGATTTAAAGTGGGATAGGCTACTTCAAATAAATCGTCGCTGTAGCGAGTTTTGAGCTGCCCACGGTACTGGATAAGGTCACCCATCACTGCGTGCATGCCCTCCAGTGCGCTATTGCCAAGATGCGGGTTCGATGAGTGACCGGCTCGACCTGTCACGGTGACCGACTCCATCATAATGCCCTTGTGCATTCGCACCGGCGCCAGGCCCGTGGGCTCTCCAATAATTGCCGCCCGCGCCTTGGGCCTGCCGGCCTCGGCCAGAGACCGGGCGCCGTTCATTGAGCTCTCTTCATCTGCGGTCGCCAGAATAATTAATGGCTGCTGCAAGGGTGTGTTCACAAATGCGCTGGCAGCGGCGATAGCAAGCGGGAAAAACCCCTTCATATCAGTGCTGCCCAGGCCATAAAGCCTGCCGTCCTTTTCGGTGATTCCCAATGGATTAGAGTTCCATCGACCGTCATCGTAGGGAACGGTATCTGTATGGCCGGCCAATACCAGGCCGCCCGGTCCGGTACCCAGCGTGGCAATCAGGTTGGCTTTGCTGCCGTCGGCATTGACGTTGACTATCTCGGTGCGAAAACCCATATCCGACAGCCAGGATGCCAGCAGGTCGATTACTGCGCGGTTGCCCTGGTCCCACCCGGGGTCGGTCGAGCTAACAGAGGGGGTACTGACCAACTGCTGGAGTTGGTCCAGAATTGTCTTGCTTGCATTGGACAAGAACAGCCTCCCGGGCGTTTAGCCAAAAATACCCTTGAAGAAGAAAAAGAATATGATGGCCAGGCCGGCACCTGCGGGAAGCGTGATGATCCAGGACATAAAAATTGTGCTGACTACCCGTAAATTCAAAGCGGCAATACCACGCGCCATGCCCACACCCAGAACGGCGCCAACGAGCGTGTGCGTGGTGGAAATCGGCAATCCGGTTGCCGAGGCCACCACTACGGTAGAGGCTGCGCCAAGTTCCGCGGCAAAACCGCGGCTGGGCGTCAGCTCGGTAATTTTGCGTCCGACGGTTGAGATAACCTTCCAGCCATAAGTTGCCAGGCCGAACACAATACCCAGACCGCCAATCAATAGTATCCACCAGGGCATCGCCGACTTGGCGGCTATCTCACCCGTCGCAACCGTACTGGCGATGGCCGCCAGTGGGCCGACCGCATTGGCCACGTCGTTAGAACCGTGGGCAAAGGCCATGGAGCATGCGGTAAATATCATCAGAATGGCAAAAACCCGCTCCACGTCGTCGAAGCGATTGCTTGCATTTGGCACATGTTTGATTCGGCGCAGGAAGAAGGTACCTAGTGCTGCGACCGCCAAACCGATGACCGCGGCCACAGGCAGGGCATTCATGAATTTGGATTCAAACCCAAGGTCTATTTCTATGCCAATATGTTTCAGGCCTTTGAGCAAGGTAACCATGGACATCATAAAGCCCACCATCCACATATAAATGGGAATATATTTCTTGGCGCGGCGGAAGGGATCATCGGTGTCAAGAATCAAGGCTTTCACGCTCATGAATAAGCCAAAGGACAGTGTTCCTGCAATGATCGGCGATACCACCCAGCTCATGACGATGGAGCCGACTTTGCCCCAGTGGACCGCATCTGCCGAGATGCCTACAGCTGCGAAGCCGACAATAGCGCCGACAATAGAATGGGTGGTCGAAACGGGCCAACCCTTCATGCTGGCGATCATCAGCCAGGTACCTGCGGCCAACAGTGCGGACAGCATCCCGTAAATCATTAATTCGGGATTATCGCTTAGAGCCGTAGGATCAATAATGCCCTTGCGGATGGTTGAGGTGACTTCTCCACCGGCCAAATAGGCGCCCATAAACTCGAAAACGATGGCGATCATGATCGCCTGTTTGATCGTCAGTGCGCGCGAGCCCACCGAGGTGCCCATTGCGTTGGCTACGTCATTTGCGCCAATTCCCCAGGCCATGAAAAACCCGAAGCAGCAGGCCAAAATCATGAAAACATTGCCGTACTCAGCAATTATACCCATTGTGCGGCGCCTCTTAGCGTGCGATCAGTTTTTGAAGACGGTCACCGACTTGCTCCGCAGAATCTGCAAGCGACCCCAACAAGCCAATAACCTGGTAATAGAACATAACGTCGACAGGAGGTAAATCGGCCTCGAGCTTGAACAGCTTGCCCCGCAAAACAATCGCCTGTTTGTCAGTGCGTGCCTCTAGCTTGTCTATTTCCTTGATCATGCTTTCTACCAGCTTGACTTCGCGGCCCGTGAAACCATCCTCCAGGAGCTGGTCCAATTCCTGGATTGCCAGAAGCGCCTGGCTGGAGGTGGCAATGCAGGCCTGCGTGAACTCAACTAGCCCCTTTTGCAGTTTTTCCGGGAACTGCATCTGGCGGCCCAGTATGATCCCTGCAATGTCCTTGGCGTAATTGGCAACCTGGTCCTGAATAGTCACCAGTTCCAGCAGGTCGGTGCGCGGAACGGGTAGAAAAAGGCTTTTCGGGAGGTGTCGGCGCACGTTGCGTTTTAGCTTGTCAGCTTGCTGCTCAATTTCAGAGATTTCCTGATATAGCTGCTGGGCGCGCTCCCAGTCATCGTCTATCTTGGCCTGCATGAAGCTGGTTAATAATTGTGCAGCCTGGTCGGCGACCTGCATGTGTTCCTGAATCGGTTTGATTGGTGATTTACCG
>JBALVT010000211.1:0-7012 GCA_036961345.1 Halioglobus sp. | reverse complement strand
GTGGCCCACCACCAAAGTGAAGACTACAACCTGACAACGGCGTTGCGCCAGACCAGCACTGGCTTCCTATTTGGCTGGGTGTTTTATATTCCAATGTATTTGCTTGGCATACCTGCGGAGGTAGTGGTAACAGTGGGCTCGCTGAACCTCATTTACCAGTTTTGGGTGCACACGGAACATGTGCCGAAATTGGGCTGGTACGAGAAAGTATTTGTAACGCCATCCAACCATCGTGTGCATCACGCCCAGAATGATCTCTATCTGGATCGGAATTATGGCGGTGTGTTTATACTCTGGGATCGCCTGTTCGGTACATTTCAGGAGGAGCTAAGCGAGGCGCCCTGTATTTACGGTATCCGCGGGCCGCTGCGCAGTTGGAATCCCGCGCGGGCCATTACGCATATATATTTTGATATGGCCAGGGATAGCTGGAATACCGCTCGCTGGAAAGATAAGTTTCGGGTCTGGTACGCCCGCACCGGCTGGCGGCCTGAGGATGTATCACACCGTTTTCCAAGGCGGAAAAACGATCTGGATTCCTTTAAAAAGTACGACCCGAAGATAAACCCGGCGGTGAGTTGGTATTGCTTTGCCCAGCTACTGGCCGTGGGTGGTTTGCTTGGCTATATGCAGGGCGGGCCTTTACCGCATATGGCGGGGGTGATCCTCTGGGGGCTGATGTTTGCAACCACTGTAACGACTGCCTTGTGGCTTGAGATGCATGACTCAGATGCACTTTTGTGGTGGGAGCTGTTGCGGTTGATCGGCCTATTCAGTGTTATTTTTGCTGGGTATTTCGCGGGTTTTGAATCGGCGGCGCTGGTGGTTGGCACGGTTTATGGAGTGGTAAATATAACCGCGTTACCCTGGCTGGGGCGTCAGGCTATCACTTCTTCCAAAATGCAAAGTGTCACGCCGTAACGGCATCACTCGCCATGTAAGCGAATGGGTTCCAGGCTGCTTGAATCCTTACCGTTGTCAATATAGAGAGTGCCTCCCACGGCACTTATATTGAGGTGCATGGTTCGATCCAGCAAATTGGCGACGGCGATAACCTCGTCCCAGGGAAATTGCCATACCGACAGCCTGGGCAGGGCACCTATGGCCTCGCTATTAAGTTTCCACCAGGTATCGGCACTTTTGCCAAAGGCGTATACGCTAACCTGTTTGGCCTTGCCACAGGCCTTGCGCAGTCGCGGTTCCTCGGGTTGGCCCAGTTCTATCCAGTGCTCGATTTCGCCGCTGTCGCTGTGTTGCCATATATCCGGTTCGTCTGCAGTGGAAATACCTTTGGTAAACTCCAGCCCTCTGGCACAGTTCAGGCAGTAGGCGATAAGACGGGCTGCCATTCTTTCAAGCGTTTCGGAAGGATGTTTGGCCAGGGTTAAAGACAGATCTTCGAAGCAATTTCGGTCGCTGTCAGCGAGGGCTACCTGGGCCTTATAAATAGTGGGTTTAAGTGCCACGGCTGTTTTCCAAAGACCCTAGCCGCTAAACGGTTGCATTAGGCGGAAGTCCAGTAATGAGCCAGAAGGGACACTGGCGCTATTACCCCGGGACAGCAAAGACACACCCAATCCTACCTTGGCGCCTGTTTTGGCTCCGCTGCTACCACTGGCCAAACCGCCGATTGCCGCTGCACGTGCGGTCGTGCCGGCGGTCTTGCCTGCTGTATTCGCTGATGCTCCAGCGACTTCTGAGGTCACCACTGGACGTAATTGATTGTTAATCATAATGTCGGTCAATGTGAAGGAAATTGATGCTTTTCCCGCCATGCGGCCAGATTTTTGAGCTTGAGTGATGACGCCATAAACGGTGCTGCCACGCGGTGCCACCACCGTGCCATCTGCCACCAGATCGGCCTCAAGTCGAGCGGTAAAACGATGACCGGAGCTGACATTATCGGTGCTCAGGGTCTGCGTGGTCCTGACTAAAAATGATGTGCCCGCGGGTACCGTCACGTTTGAGCCGATCGCGAATTGGCTGGCCATTAATGCAACTAAAAGACTGAAGGCATAGGCCCATTGGATTCGAGTTGATTTCATAGTTTCAAGCTCCAGGAATTTTGGTTTAAGCCATTGAATAGATCGAGGGCCGCTAGTGTATTACAGTGGCTCGACGCTTGTCGCCTGCAATTTTTGTGCAGCGTGAGTGGCAAAACCTGCGCCAGCCTGAGCATACAAATTGAAAGCCGATATGCCGTGTTGTTCAAGTTCGCTGGCTTCCTCCGAAAAGCGTACCACCGCGGCCAGCTGTCCACGGTAACAAAGGTCGTCCAGCAGTTTTCCCACCAGCAGGTTTTCCTGATGATTGGTTAGCGCCAGCATGATTAATTCTACCTCTTCAAGATTAACCTGCCGCCAAAAGTCAGGATTACTGGCATCTGCCTGGACAACACGCCTTCCCTGACTTCTATGAGCCTTTAGCTTGATGTCATTGTCGTCCACGCCCAGCACGGTATGGCCATATTCCTGGGCCATGTCGTCGTAGGCTCCAGCGCCAATATTTCCCATGCCGAGCACGATGATCCTCACATTGCGGGTATCCGGGTGTAGCGCTCTAACCCGAGACGTTTCGAATTTGCTCAGATACTCCTGCCAGCGTCGGTAGAGCTCGTGTGAGTAGTTATTCAGTGGCGAGGAAAAAATGAAACTGACTGCAATCGCCAGAGAAATGGCGCCGCTCCATTGGGGGTCTACCCAACCGGAGCTCGCCGCCACTGCAATGACAATGAGGCCAAATTCACTGTAATTCGTCAGCGCGGCCGAGGTTAACAATGCTGTTCGAGGTGTAGTATGAAATTTTGTCAGCAACGGGAAATATAGCAGTGGCTTTAGCGCTGCAAGCACTCCCAGGAAAATCGACAGCAGGATAATTTCCTTGTTCGGCCACCCCGTTAAGCCGATCGTGAGAAAAAACCCCACCAAAAACAGATCTTTGAACTGCAAAAGGTTGCGCGACAGTTCTTTGGATTTTTGATGTCCGGCCAGTACCGCACCAATGATCAACGCACCGAGGTCTCCTTTGATGCCCAGTGCGTCAAATCCGGCGGCGCCGCCCAAGGCGAGGGCCAGGCCAAACAGAGTGAATAGCTCGCCATGTCCGCTATGGGTCAGCAGTTTGAGTATGACGCCCCGCAGCGGCCAGAGGGCCAGTAAAAATATTGCCGCGGGCTCTGGTGTTTTGCCGGTTGATAGCGCCAAAAATAATACCGCTGCCAAATCCTGGATTACCAGAATACCGATCGCCAGATTGGCATGGCGCGAAGCCATTTCGCCGCGCTCCTGCATGACTTGAATCACAAATACAGTGCTGGAAAACGTCAGGGCAAAAGCGATTACAAGAATAGCAGTAATGCCTAAGTCAAACACGGGGAAAAGGGCATTGGCCAGGTACAAAACCCCCATGAATAGCAACTGCATAGCCAGCATGTGGATTGTCGTTGTGCCCCAGACCCGGGGTTTCAACAGTTCCAGGGGTTGCAGTTTTAGGCCTATGGTAAAGAGCAGCAAGGTGATGCCCATATCAGACAGGCTGTGCAGAATTTCTCCGCCTTCGAGCTCAAATTCGTGTAGCACAAAACCCGCTGCAAGGTAGCCTATTAGAGCCGGCAATCTGGCTGCACGGCTGATAAGGCCGCAAATAAGAGCGATAATAATAATCAGTGGGTCCAGCATATTGCGTCACGCTCCGTCAGTGATGATGCCAAATTAACACGCTTTTTATTGTAATTAGGTGCTCGGATTGTTGCGAACTGCAAATAGTACCCGGCTGCACAGGATAATTACGATCAAAGCGACAGCCAGCTGTGATCGTTCGAGTTCACCATAGGGTGCTACAGGTGTTTGGGTCAGTATCAACCAGGCGCCACCAGCCGGAATGACAATAGCCAGGAATAGCGCAAAGCGTGATTGCCCATACAGCCCAATACCAATAATGAGATAGAGTGCGCCAAATAACGCGCCGCCCAGAGCAGTGCCATCGATATCTGTAAACCACAATCCGGCAATGTGGCTAATGCCTGAGAGCGTCAGCAGGGTGGCGGCTACATTCCTCGTTCTCGATATATTTCCCGAAACCATAGTTTTGCCTTGCGCTACGAGTTGCGCGTCAGTGCCTGCGCTAACTTGGCCTTCATTGGTTCGACCCAGTTTTTCTTGAGCTCCATTGACAGTAAACCGGCGTCCTCGAGCTCGTCGCAGAGCTTCATCTGATGTGCCAGGTCGAACATGTCAAACTGGCGAACTATTTTGGCTTCCCCGTCCAGGGTCAAAAAGGATACTCCGGGCGTTTCGAAATGACTGCCATCGCTGCGCAGCCCCGGGCCCCTGTTCAACCAGTGGGTAATGAGGGAGTTGTTCGTGCCTGTGTATACGCCCAGGTACGGAAATGACCAGCCCTCCCATCCTACTTGCATGTCTCTACCGTAGTGGGTTGCCTTGATTTCGTCGATGCCATTGGCCACCACTGACATGACGCCCGCGTACTCGCAGGTGTATACACAATTCTGGGCGTACAACTCGTCCACAAAAAAAGTCCACTCGTTGCCAATACAGGCCTGTTGGTGTGCTTCTATGAGCTTGTTTGCTGTAGTGCGAAGTATCTTGTCGGACAACTGAGTCATTAGAAATCTCTCGATTACGGCAGTCATAAGTTTAAGTGGGGTGAGTACTTTGCGACATTAAGGCGGCAGCATACGACGTGGCATGTGTGTATTTGTTATCATCCCAATTTACAATGTATATCACGATATTGGTTAAGGAATCGCATGCCAAATACCATTTTATTACCGCTTTTGGCCAATGGAGAGTTTCATTCCGGCCAGGATCTGGCTGCTGCGCTGGGGGTGAGTCGCACAGCAGTCTGGAAACAGCTCAATAAGCTTGAGGTTCTGGGTCTGGAAATCGAATCGGTAAAGGGGCGGGGTTACCGTATTCCAGGTGGTGTGGATCTTATCGATGAAAAGCGTGTTCGAGCCGGGCTGAATGCAAAATCTACTCGATTTCTGAGCGATCTCGACGTGCGGGAGGTTATTGACTCAACCAATATGGAAGCCTTGCGACAAATTGAGCGCGGTGCGAGATCTGGCCTGGTTTGTACCGCGGAGCAACAAACGGCGGGGCGTGGGCGGAGGGGTCGGGAGTGGGTCAGTCCGTTTGCCCGTAACTTGTACCTGTCTGTTGTGTGGGAGTTTTCTCAAGGTGCTGCGGCATTGGAGGGCTTGAGTCTTGCCGTGGGTGTAGCAGTGGCCGAGGCGTTGAAAGTGTTTGGTTTGCCTCCCGTTGCACTTAAATGGCCCAATGACCTTTTATATGACGGTGCGAAGTTGGGTGGTGTGCTGCTGGAGATGGTGGGCGATGCGACTGACAATTGTCAGGTGGTGGTAGGAATTGGGTTAAATGTTGCCATGCCACAAAACGTGGCGAGCGGGATCGACCAATCCTGGACCGATTTATCCCGGATGGTGGGAGCTGGTAATGCCCCGGGTAGAAATGAACTGCTCAGTGGATTGTTGAATGAGCTTTTGCCCTTATTGGCCGGTTATCAGCAGGGTGGATTTGGCGAATGGCAGGATGCCTGGCAGTCTCTCGATGCGCATGCGGGGAAGTCGGTAATTTTGAGTACCGGTACAGAAAAAACCGCTGGAGTTGCCCGCGGCGTTGATGAAAGAGGTGCGCTGCGACTGGAGACAAGCCTGGGTGTGCAGTCGATCTATGGCGGGGAAATCTCGTTGCGTGAAATCTCGTGAAGTTGGCAAAAACCTGTTTGCAGCTTGATGTCGGCAACAGCAGCGCGAAATGGCGATTGATGGTGGCCGGCGAAAGTATCGTGCGCGGCCGCTACACGGAGGATGATGCGGGCAGTCAGGCCGCCTTGCTCGCTTGTTCCTCTGCGGTGGAACAGATCTGGATATCCAGTGTTGCCTCTGCGGATCGAAATACCCGGTTGGCACGATTGCTGGAGTCACATTGGGGAGTCTCCCCCTGGATCCCCCAGAGCGCAGCTCAAACCGGCGTTCTATGCAATAGCTATGCGCAGCCCGAACGAATGGGGGTGGATCGCTGGTTGGCGATGCTTGGAGCACAACGGCATCGACATGGACGTTTTGCGGTGGTAGATGCCGGCTCGGCCTTAACCATTGATATTGTCGCTAATAATGGACAGCACGAGGGCGGTTATATTATCCCCGGGGCGGAGCTTATGGAGCGAGCACTGCTGCTGGATACCGATCGGGTTCGTTTCGAGCAGGATGTTGCTTACGCTCTGGATCCTGGCCGATCAACAGCGGAAGCTGTTCGCCATGGTATTGCTGTTGCGCAGGTAGGTTCAGTGCATCATGTTTTGGAAAAAGCGGGCATCGCTGCAACCCAGATGCTATTTTGCGGCGGTGGAGCCGAGGTGCTTATGCAGTTGATGGGGATTGAAGGAGGGTATTCTCCCGATCTTGTGTTTGAGGGGCTGGAAATCATGGCGCTTGAGGCAGACTAACTGCCCCCGTTTATCGCCCTGCTGCCCGAGTCCGCTAACGGCCTCTTCTCTCAAATCTTACAACGATGAGGCCCTGTGGTGTCTAAAAAAGTGCGCTGCGGAAAACCCGCATAGAAGCCCAAAGCCGTTGGCTAACAGATCCAGCCAGTCTGCGTACCGGTTTACCAGTGGCTGTAACAGTTCGATTGCGCCACTCCAGCATAGAAAAAACAAGGCTATCCAGAGCCAATTTTTTGGTTTGCGCAAACCCAGTGGGAAAATTAACAGGGCATAGGCAAAAATGTGGTGGCTCTTATCACCGCCCGGGACTTCGGGTAGCTCCGATAGCGGTAGGAGCGATAGCACCGTAATAATGGTTAGAGTGAATAAAACGGCAGGTAGCCAGTGCTGGGTGAGAATGTCTAATATCTTTAGCATTTTTGGGGGCACGTAATCATCTTAGAAAAGTCCAAGATACCGCATTTGGCCTCTTGCATCCCTCGGACTCTTTGTCTACAACTGCCCGCCTTCATCTGGGGCTGGC
>JBALVT010000210.1:0-7135 GCA_036961345.1 Halioglobus sp. | reverse complement strand
TTTGACCATATCGGCGGTAATGACGCGGTAATTGCCGCCACCGGTGCAAAGCTGCTGGCGCACGCCAATGCCGCCGGTACTATTCCTGGCATGGACCGTGGTCTGGATGCCGGCGATCTGATAAGGGTTGGCAACACCGTTGAGTTTGAGGCACTGGATACCCCCGGGCATACCATGAGCCATATCTGTTTGTTATCACATACCGAAACGCCAGCGCTGTTTTGCGGCGACACACTGTTTAACGCCGGCGCCGGAAATTGTCATCACGGCGGTCATCCAGAAGAGCTCTATTGCACCTTTGCGGAACAATTGGCGCAGCTTGGCGATAACACTATGATATATCCAGGTCATGATTATCTGACCAATAACCTGGAATTTACCCTCGATCGCGAGCCGGACAATGCCGCAGCAGGGCAGTTGCTGGAAGGCGTTCGCGATCAGGACCCCAATGCGGCGCTGGTGTCTACCATCGGTATGGAAAAGGAAATAAACACTTTTTTCCGGCTGCAAAACCCCAGTGTCATCGCCAGGCTTCAGGATGCTTTTCCCGATCTTGCTGAAAACCCTGACCCCAAAACTGTTTTCGTAAAGTTGCGTGAGCTGCGCAATAGCTGGTAATAATTTTCTTGCGGCGGAGGTCGCGTGGTTTTATGCCTGTGCTAAAAGCGCAATAGCTCAATAAGGAGAAAAAATGCCTGATATCATGTTGCGCTACGACATGCGCCAGCCAGATTTCTGTACTGCTACGAAAGCGGAGATGTACCAGGCGGCGCTGGCCCAATGCGCCTGGGGTGAAGCGAATGGTTTTGCCAGTGTGCATATTTCTGAACACCACGGCTCTCCCGATGGATACTTACCCGCGCCGTTAATATTCGCCTCGGCTGTGGCATCGCGCACTCAGCAATTGATGATGTATATTTCTGCTCTCATTGCGCCCCTGCATGATCCGGTGCAGTTGGTTGAGGATCTTACGGTGTTGGATATTATCGCCCAGGGCAGGGTTATCCCCATATTGAGCGCCGGATATCGCGAAGAAGAGTTTAGTGCCGTAGGTAAAACTCTGGCCGATCGCAGGGATTACATGGAGGACATCGGCCCGTTTCTCAATAGGGCATGGGCAGGAGAGACCTTCGAATATGCTGGGCGGACAATAACATTGACACCGCAGCCCCACAGCCAGCCCCGGCCCCCCATTCTTATGGGCGGTAGCAGCAGGGCCGCGGCGCGCCGGGCAGCGAGTCATGCGGATTTTTTTATTCCGACCAGTCCGCGGATTTTCGACATGTATCGGGAAGAGTTGGCCAAGCTGGGCAAAGCAGATCCCGGGCCCATGCCGGCAGCTCCGTCAACGGTCACATTCCTGTCGCACAACCCCGACGAATACTGGGATGCGATCGCACCGCATGTGCAACACGAAACCAATATGTATGCGCAGTGGGCAGACAAGGCCGGCATTGACAGCCCTTATGTTTACCACGAGAACACGGATGAACTGCGCGACAGTGGCGCTTATAAAGTCTATCGCCCCCAGGAGTTGGTCTCTGCCGCGCGGGAAATGATTAATGCACAGCCGATTATGTTTCATCCTCTGTGTGGCGGTATAAACCCAGAAAGAGCCTGGCAGAGTTTAACGCTGTGGGCCCAGGAGGCTTTGCCAGCGCTGCGCGAAGAGGGAATCGTTGCCGGTGGCTAGCATCACCGGTAATTCTTCGGGAACAAATTAACTTGTGAGTTTTCTGTTTAACAGTTCTTTGCGCTGTCCTTTGGACCATCTGCCCTTACAGTGCCGGGATAACCTACTGGAATGTGAGCAGGGGCATAGCTTCGATGTCGCCAGGCAAGGTTATGTTAACTTGCTTTCGGCGAGTGAAAAGCGATCCAAAGACCCCGGTGACAGCAAGGAGATGGTGCGGGCGAGGCGCGATTTTCTGGATGCTGGTCACTATCAGCCAATTGCCGATACCTTGGTTACGCTGGTAGAGCCATTTTTGAACAATAGCGCGACTATCGTCGATGCCGGCTGCGGTGAAGGATATTATCTGCAGCAATTGATGCAGAGCGTGACCGCCGCCAAGAGTGCAGTGCCTTCCATTGTCGGCTTCGATATTTCCAAATGGGCCGTACAGCATGCAGCCAAAAGATTGTCTGCGACCTGGCTGGTGGCGAGTAACCGCAATATACCGATTGCCGATCACGGGGCTGATATTTTGCTGAGCCTGTTCGGGTTTCCTACCTACGAATCGTTTCGTAGGGTGTTGAAACCCGCGGGTACTTTGATCCTGGTAAACGCCGGGCCTCGACACTTAATTGAGCTGCGAGAAATCATCTACCCGAGTGTGAACGATTCGGTTTCCAGTGAGGTAATGCAGGCGCAAGAGGGTGGTTTTACGCTGCGCAATACACAAACACTTTCATTCCAGACAAAACCGTTACAGCAAGCGGAAATTCTTCAATTGCTGGGTATGACGCCACACTTCTTTCGTGTTACCTCAGATGGCCGGGAACGAGCCCTGGCATTGGATAATTTCTCAGTCACTGTGGATGTTGATTTTCACGTGCTGCGTTAATACGGCAGTGCCCGATAGCCCGTCACTTTTTCTGCATTCGGTGTACTTCTCTAAGTTCCTTCAGAAGCACAGAGGGGGCTATTGCCCATGTATCTGCTATCTCGCGGCAATAGCCCTTTATAATTTGTTTCAGCTCGTTTGGTGTGAGCGTATCACCGGCGCGGACCTGTCTTCTATTGCTGGTATAGAGACTCTCTTTGGCGCGAGTTGGTGAAAAATTTTTCGGTGCGGGATTTCTCGCTTCGCGATCTATGAGAATTAATTTTGGGGCATCGCCCTGAGCATTATAAAAGAGGTCTTTGAGTCTCACGGATAAGAAAAATCCCTGGCGATGAAGTTGGCCGAGCAGTGTTGAAAACTGGGTCAAGAGCTCGCTGCGTTCTTCCGCTGTGGCCTGCGAAAACTTTTCGGAAAGTTCTTCGCCAGAGACTTCCTTTGTGAGGATAAATCCCCCCGAGGGAATACCAAACTTTAGCTTTTCTCCGGCGGCCGCTACTTCGGCAGTGTCGAATCCGTGTTGACGCAAGTAGGATATTTGCAGCATTTCCTTGAACGGTTTGGCGTGCGCGAGTTTGCCGGATAGGTAGCTTTCCAGCGCCGAAGAGGTTTTTTCGTAGTGTGTACGTTTCAGATAGTAGTTACTGTCACCAAAACGGAGTTTTTGAATGTCGCGACGATGGTCGGAATCAATCATGTCGCCGACCGAACAATTCATAAATTGTTCGTACAGAGCTAGATCTTGTTCCTGCAGCAAGCTTAGGTAATGCGGGTCAATGTGGAGTCGGATCATGCAATATGCCAATCGTTCAAACTATTAGGATTGTGGCCACCGTGCGCGGTGGCCCTGCGTTTTTGCAGTTTGGCATTACGCTGGTGCAGCCGCAAGATCCTCCCGCAAGGTTTTCGCGGCTTTGTAAAAATGAATGGACGACCACAACGTAATAATTGGCAGCACATAAAGCATTGCAAGACGCAGGGAATCGTCGCCATGAGCTGGGAGGAGGTAGTCGCTTAGAAACCCTATAACAACCGGCCCAAGACCCAGGCCGATGAGATTCAAAATGAGAAACAAAATCGCTGACGAGAGGGCGCGCATGCGCAAACCGACCATTGCGTGTGTGGTGGCGATGGTGCTACCCAAATATACGTTGTGCAGCAGTCCGGGAATGATCGACAAGCTTAGTGCAAGATAGGCTGATCCCACTAAATAAACAGGCACAATGAATGGCACGGAAATTGCGCCTGCCAGCGCGGGTATCCACATATACCAGCGTTTGTCACGCGGCGCTAATTTGTCTGCAATTACGCCCCCCAAAAATACGCCCACTGCACCGCCCAGGCCACTAATAAGCGCAAGCCAGGTACCTAACTCGCCGGTGGTCATGTCGTGGCTGCGAATAAAAAATGACGCAGACCAAGTGGCAGAGCTATATCCGGCAAAGGCGTTCAGCGCTGCGCCAAATGCCATGTGCCGAAATGAACGCCGGCACCATAGTAGTGAGACAACCTCCATAAACGGAGTCGCTTCTTCACTGACCTGTTTTTGCTCGGTGAGTCCGCGAATAGGTTCGGCGAGAGTCATGCGGACTAAAACAGCCAACAATATGCCCGGGGCACCCACAACCATAAAGGCTACTCGCCATCCAAAGTATTCGTTGAGCCAGCCGCCCAGTAAAAAGCCGAACAAAATGCCGATATTAACGCCCGTGGAATAAAATCCCAGGGCACTGGCTCGCTGGTGCGGGGGGAAGATGTCAGACACAATAGAATGTGAAGGCGGGCTGCCACCAGCTTCGCCTACTCCCACGCCAATGCGTGCCAGAAGAAGCTGCGTATAGTTTTGCGCGAAGCCGCTTACTGCGGTCATCAAACTCCATAAAAAGACCGAGCCGGCGACAATGTTCCGTCTGTTGGAGCGGTCTGCGAAGCGCGCGATCGGTATACCGGCGGTGACATAAAATACCGCAAATGCGAAACCAGCCAAAAGGCCCAACTGGCCATCGGTTAAGCCCAGATCAACTTTGATCGATTCTTGCAAGATTGCCAGTAGTTGGCGATCAATAAAATTGAATGCGTACACAACTGTGAGCAGCCCCAGCGCGTAATTGCGGGCCCTTTTTGAGGTGTAGGCATTGTGCGGCGTTGTGTTTGCGGCTGAAGTGGTCGCATCACTGGTTTCTGACATGGGCTATTGGTCTTATTTTATTATTGGTTTCAATCGCCTAATATCACCCAGTAACCTGCGATACGCAACTCTAATTCGATGCCTCAACTTCTCGTTGTTGTTTCTGCTGTGCTTGCCAGAGTTCCGCGTAGTGTGCTCCTCGAGCCAGTAAGTCATCATGGCTGCCCGTTTCCACAATCTCTCCCTGATCGAGAACCATTATCTGGTCGGCATCGATGATAGTTGAGAGGCGGTGCGCAATTACCAGGCTGGTGTGATTTTGGGCGATTTCGCGTAGAGATTGCAGTATCGCCTGTTCCGACTTACTGTCCAATGAGGATGTGGCCTCGTCAAAGACCAGGATGGGGGCGCCTTTGAGAATGGTGCGCGCAATGGAAACTCGCTGCTTCTCGCCGCCGGACAATTTCAGCCCGCGCTCACCAACGAGTGTATCCCGGCCCTCGGGTAAGCGCTTGATCAAGCCGTCCAGCAGGGCCATTTTTATGGCCTTGGCCACCGCCTCATCGTTGGCATCGGGTCTTCCGTAACGTACATTTTCAAAAATGCTCTCGTTAAACAGTACGGTATCTTGCGGCACAATGCCGATGGCATGTCGCAGGGAGTATTGAGTGTGGTTTTTTATGTCCTGGCCATCGATGGTTATGGAGCCCTCCGTAGGGTCATAAAAACGGAACAGCAGTTTTACGAGCGTTGACTTACCGGCGCCACTGGCGCCAACGACGGCCACTTTTTGTCCTGGATGTATCTTAAAGCTCACATTGCTGAGAATCTTTCTATCCTGGCGGTAACCAAAATGAACGCCATTAAATGAGATGCCCGCATGTTCTATTTTTAGAGCGCTTGCTCCGTCGCGATCAACGATGGCTGGTTTAATCGCTAATAGATCAAACATCTTTTCGATATTGACCATTGATCCTCTAATTTCCCGGTAAACCATGCCGAGAAACCCCAGCGGCATGAACAGCTGAATCATGAACTGATTGATCAAAATGAAATCACCCAGGGTAATCTCCCCGGAGCGAACCTGCAGTGCTGCAAGGCCAATGATACTGGTCTGAGCTACCGCGATAATTACCGCCTGACCGCCGTTGAGGGCGAAGAGTGACAGGCGATTTTTGCGCCTGGCAACCTCCCACACTGCGAGTAATTTGTCATAGCGGTTTGCTTCAAATTCCTCGTTGGTGAAATATTTGACGGTTTCAAAGTTCAGCAGACTGTCAACAGATTTGGTGTTGCTGGATGAATCGGCCTCATTCATTTCCCGCACAAATTGCGTGCGCCATTCGGTTGCGCGAAAGGAAAATACCCCGTACAGAAGTACTGCGGATGCAACGATTACCGCAAAAGAGGGGCCGTAGTTGAATAATAAAATACCCACAACCATCCCTATTTCGAACAGTGTCGGTGCGATGTTGAAAATAAAGAACCGCATCAGGAAACTGATGCCCGAAACGCCTCGCTCTATCTCTCTGGCAAGTCCCCCGGTACGTCTATTGAGGTGAAAATCCAGATCCAGGGCGTGTACGTGGCGAAAAACCTCCAGTCCAATGCGGCGCATTGCCCGTTCTGTTACCCGCCCGAAGATGGTGTCGCGCAGCTCGCCAAAAAAGACATTGGAAAATCGTGCTGCGCCGTAGGCCAGAACCAGCCCCAGGAGCAAAGTTGGAGCGATATCCTGTAAATTCTTCCCATCCAGCGTGTCTACCAGATATTTTAAGACGAAGGGAATCACCAAAATTGCAGCCTTGGCCAGCAATAGACAAAGTAACGCGAGGGCTACCCTGCCGCGGCTTTCGGATAGAAACGGCCAGATTCGCGCTACCAGGCGCCAGTTCAGCGGTTTTTCTGTGTCCGTATGGCCGGAGCTGGGATGCATTTTTTGAGCTCTCTGTAGCGTTCTTCATCGTGAGGATGGCAATGTAGCATGTTTACCTGGCTCGGTTGTTTTATCGCCATAGTACTCAGCTTCATCAGTAGACGCAGCAAGACGGCGGTTGAAAATGTTTCACCGGAATCCTAACTGCATTAAGCTGCGGTGCTAACTGTTACGTGGATAAATTGTTATGGAACTGAATCTTGACAACAAGTTGGCACTTGTGACGGGCTCGAATCGCAACACCGGGGAAATAATCGCCCAAACTCTGGCCCACAGTGGCGCCCGCGTGGTATTTCATGCCAACGAGTGCGATGGCTCAGCGGCAATGGCTGCCCAAGGGGCTGGGACTGGGCTATCTGTGGAGGGTGATATCGCCACCCAGGAGGGTTGTGCGGCGGTACTGGAGCAATTAGCGGTTCAAGGTCTTGCCGTCGAGATACTGGTAAACAACTACGGCACGGCTAGTTTTGCCAAGTGGGACAGTGTTCGCGATGAGGAATGGTTGGA
>JBALVT010000020.1:0-34492 GCA_036961345.1 Halioglobus sp. | reverse complement strand
CGGCTTATGCACGCCAAGCGGAAAACGGTGGGGTTAAGAGTGCCTGAAAATGCCATTGCCCAGGCGTTGCTCGCGGATTTGGGGGAGCCTTTGATGAGCGTGACCCTCATCATGCCGGGCGATGACTATCCTCTTATCGACCCCTATGATATACGCCAGATACTCGAGCATTCTGTGGATCTGGTTATCGACGGAGGTTATTGCGGTATGGAGGCTACCACGGTGGTCGATCTGGCCGATGATGCGCCGCTTATTTTGCGCGCTGGCAAGGGGGATATCGGGCCATTTGAGAATTAGTCAGGTATACTGGCGGCCTGAATTTAAAAGGTATACCTGTGTCAGCAAGCGACCTCGAATCCCAAAGGCAAGCCGGCACTGCAGAGCCTGGTTCGCAGCCAGCTGAGCCTGTTGACCCGACGGCACAGTCTCGGTCTTCAGCCGACCACTTTCCTCAGCAGGGCGAGATGCCTTTTGCGGTGGTGATGGGTCAGGCTGTTACAGAACTGCCTAAGGATTTGTACATTCCGCCACAGGCGCTGGAAGTTTTCCTCGAGGCATTTGAAGGCCCTCTGGATTTGTTGCTCTACCTGATAAGGCGCCAGAATCTCGATATTCTGGAAATCGACGTGTCCGAAATTACTGCCCAGTATATGCAGTATGTGGAACTGATGGATGCGTCACAGTTTGAATTGGCGGCAGAATACCTGTTGATGGCTGCCATGCTGGCAGAAATCAAATCGCGGATGTTATTACCTCGTTCCACCGATATTGAAGAAGACGAGGAAGACCCAAGGGCCCAGTTAATCCGTCGTTTGCAGGAATACGAGCGATTTAAAAAGGCGGCTGAAGACATTGAAGAAATGCCGCGCCTCGAACGTGATACCTGGGTTGGCAGTGCTAATCCACCGGATCTCAATCGCACGCGCACCGATCCTGATGTTGACATGCGTGAACTGTTATTGGCCCTGAGCGAAGTGATGCGCCGGGCGGATATGTTCGAAAGCCATCATGTGTCCCGTGAAGCCCTGTCCACCCGGGAGCGTATGTCTGATGTACTGGAACAGCTGTCCGGGCAGCAATTTGTACCCTTTGTCGCGTTGTTTTCTGCCAGCGAAGGACGCCTGGGTGTGGTTGTCACTTTTCTGGCGATCATGGAATTGATAAAAGAATCTTTGGTGGAGATCGTGCAGACGGAAAACTTCGGTCCCATTCACGTTAAGGCAAGGTCAGAATAAGATGTCGGAAACCGGACTGATACAGATCATAGAGGGCGCCATTTTAGCGGCAGACAAGCCGCTGACGGTTGCCAGCTTGGGCCAGTTGTTCGAGGAGCATGATCGCCCCGATACCGTCGCCATCCGCGAGGCGCTTGAGAGTGTGGCGGAACGTTGTGAGGGTCGGGGCTTTGAATTGCAGGAAGTGGCCAGTGGTTTTCGGTTTCAGATTCGTCAGTCTCTTAGCCCCTGGGTTGCCAGGCTATGGCAAGAGCGGCCTCAGAAATACTCCCGCGCTTTGTTGGAAACCCTGTCACTGATCGCCTATCGACAGCCCATAACCCGCGGTGAAATTGAAGAGATTCGCGGAGTTGCGGTGAGTTCGAATATCATTAAAACCCTGCATGAGCGTGAGTGGATACGCGTTGTTGGGCATCGAGATGTACCTGGAAGGCCGGCGATGTACGCGACGACTCGTCAATTTCTGGATTACTTCAATCTTAAAAACCTCGATCAGCTGCCAGCTCTGGCGGAGATACGTGATCTCGAGACGCTCAATGCCGAGTTGGGGTTCAGTGAGCCCCTGCCCGAGTCGCTGGCCAGGGAAGTGGCCGCAGAGGGCGAGCAGTCAGCAGATTCGGATGAGGCACCCGGTTTGACGGTTGTGGGTGGCACAGATCATGTTGAGTCGCAGGAGGAGCAACCAGCCGAGGGCGCTGAAGCAGTTGTTACCGATAGCGAAAGTGATGCTGATTTGCAGGTCGAACCTGTGCAAAACCTGGAAGAGATCGAAGACGAAACCGAACTCCAGACGCAGGTAGCTGACGAGCCTGGCATGTTCGCTGACCTCGAGCAAAATACCGATTTTGAAAGCGAAACCTCCGCTGATTTCGAACCGGACTCCACCGTGGATGCCGGCCCAAACTCTGACCTTGAATCTGAGACGCGCTCATAAGATGGCCAAAAAACCTGTTCAACCGCCCTCAGAGCCAGAAGCTACTGAAGCACCCAGCGAAACAAAGAGTGGCGAAAAGCTGCAAAAGGTACTTGCCCGGGCCGGTTTCGGTTCCCGGCGTGAAATGGAGCGCTGGATTCAGGAGCGCCGAGTCACTGTTGATGCCAAGGTTGCCACACTGGGTGACCGGGTTGATGGCCAGGCGAAAATCACCGTCGACGGTAAGCCTCTAACCCTAGCCCCCGCCGATGAGACGCGATGTATTCTATACCACAAGCCCACGGGCGAGGTCTGTTCGCGTAAAGATCCCCAGGGTCGCCGCACCGTTTTTGAAAAACTGCCAAAGCTGAAGTCTGGCCGCTGGATATCGATAGGGCGTCTCGATTTTAATACTTCTGGTCTTCTGTTGTTTAGCACCGACGGTGACCTGGCCAACGCCCTCATGCATCCATCGTCGAATATTGAACGCGAATATATGGTGCGAGTTATGGGCGATGTTGAGCCAGAGATGCTTGAGCGCATGGTTGAAGGTGTAATGCTGGATGATGGTGTTGCGAAATTTACCGATATCCAGGATGGTGGTGGCGATGGCATTAACCGCTGGTATTATGTGGTTCTAATGGAGGGGCGCAACCGTGAGGTCCGGCGTCTGTGGGAGTCTCAGGGACTGACAGTTTCTCGTTTGAAGCGCGTTCGCTACGGTGAAGTGTTCATTCCTTCTCGGGTTAAACAGGGCCAGTGGACCGAGATGGAGCGCAAGGAAATTAAAGGGCTTTATCGCATGGCAGGGTTGGAGCAAAAAGACGTTGCCCGCACTACAGTAAAAGAGCGTGAGGTTATGGAACGCCAGTTTGGCAAACGCCATGGCCGTGGAACAGCACGTAAAAAAGGTAAGTTTTAGCGCTGGGTCAAGCCTGTGGCAATAACATTATTCCTGAGCGTTGAATGTCTGCCCGGTTACTTTCAAACTGTCATCACTCATCAGGTATAAATAGGGAGTCATAATCGCTTCCGGTGGTAAATTGCTGGCTGGGTCCTCGCCCGGATAGGCAGCTCGGCGCATCGCTGTGTTAGTGGCTCCAGGGTTAAGACAATTCACTCGAACATTTGACGTATTTTCCATTTCGCACGACAGTACCTGCATCAAGCCCTCGGTCGCAAATTTTGAAGCCGCATAGGCGCCCCAGAAAGCTTTGCCTGTCCTGCCCACACTGGACGATGTAAATACAATAGAGCTGGCGGGTGCGGTCTTTAGCAATGGCAATAGATGGCGGGTTAAAAGAAACGCCCCGTTAACATTTACCTGCATAACTTCCTGCCAGGAAGAATAACCGGCGCTTTCGATCGGTCTGCGGTCGCCGACTATACTGGCATTGTGTAACAGGCCATCCAGTTGTGAAAATTCGGTTTCGATGGCGTCGGCGCAGGCGGCGCCTTCGTCCTCGCCCGCGGTGGCAAGATCCATTGGGAATATAGCGGGTTCAGGCCCGGAATTGGCAACAATCTCGTCATACACAGACTCGAGCTTCTCGACCGTTCGTCCCAGTAAGATCACAGTGGCACCGTGACTGGCGTAGCTCAGGGCTGCGGCACGGCCTATACCGGCACCTGCGCCGGTAATCAATACTGTTTTACCCGACAGCGCCATGCTCTGGGCTGTATAGGTTTTTGGAATATATGAGATATCCATGTCTATTTTCCGGTCGAAATATAAGCTTCGGGGAGAATCAAAGCCGCTAAATCTGTACTGCATTGAACGGTTGCGTTTGCATTCCAGTTAGCGGGATCGTCATGCTCTTCAATATAGCCGTAGGCTGCGGCAACCGTGTAAATACCTGCTCGGCGTCCGGCCTCAATGTCTCTGATGTGGTCGCCAATATAAATCGCCTCATGGGGCGAGCATTGCAGTTGTTTACAATTCAGGTAAAGCGGTTCGGGGTGGGGCTTGCGATGGGTCACGTCGTCCGGGCATACCACGCTTCCCGGCGCGGGTTTAATCGACAGGCGCTCCAGTAACGGCGCTGCATAAGCCCTGGGTTTGTTGGTGGATATCCCCCAGTGTATGCCGCGATCATCCAGCTGCTCGAGAAAGTCTTCAATGCCGGGGTAGGGCTTGGCGGAGTCGCCAAGTACGGTGCTGTATATTTCCAGCAAGCGCAGTCTTTTGTCTTCGAACACCGGGTCTGTTTCAGCGAGGTCCAGAGCTAATGCGACCAGAGCCCTGGCGCCATTGGAAACATTTGAGCGTATCAATGCTTCGTCCATATCGTCGTAGCCATGTTCGGCTCGCAGTTTTTGCACAACGACAACAAACTCCTGCGCCGTGTCGATGAGCGTGCCGTCCAGGTCAAAAATAACAGCCTTCAGTGTGTTGGGTATTGCGCTCATTCGGGTTTGCTCGCATGTACCATGTAGTTCACCGTGACATCCTTTGGATTGAGGCGATAGTGCTTGCTTATGGGGTTGTAGGTGAGCCCTGTCATTCCCTCCAGTATTAAACCCGCGTCGCGCATCCAGCCTGCGAGTTCCGAAGGTTTAATAAAACGAGCATATTCGTGTGTGCCGGCAGGTAACAGCTGTAAGATATGCTCGGCGCCGACGATCGCGAACGCAAAAGCTTTTGGGTTGCGGTTAATTGTTGAAAAATAGAGACTGCCCCCCGGCTTTGCCATTGCGGCGCAGGCGGCAATCACTGAGCCGGGGTCGGGCACGTGTTCCAGCATTTCGAGGCAGCAAACAATATCGAATGCGCCTGGCTTCTCCTGGGCGAGTTGTTCGGCTGTGTTTTGCCGGTAGTCAACCTCTACGCCGGATTCCAGTTGATGAATTCGCGCCACAGTCAGCGGAGATTCTCCCATGTCTATGCCGGTAACCTGCGCGCCACGCTGCGCCATTGATTCAGCCAGTATGCCGCCTCCGCAGCCGACATCTACCAGCATTTTTCCAGCCACCGGCGAGCGTTCGTCGATATAGTTGGCGCGTAAGGGGTTGATTTCGTGCAGGGGTTTAAATTCGCTGCTGCGGTCCCACCAGCGCGAAGCAAGGGCCTCAAACTTGGCGATTTCTTTAGGATCTACATTGCTAGTGGTCATTGTTTTACTGGCTTCCGTCCTGAATTCGTTTTTGCCAGGCGGCTGTGCGTTCGGTCAGGGCCTGGATGTCTATCTGTGTGAGCATGCGGTCGCGCATTACCAGCTGGCCGTTAATCCAGCTGTGGCTCACCTGGCTGCCGTTGCAGGCATAAACCAGGTGAGATATTGGGTTGTATACCGGTTGTGTTTCGGGCTGACTGAGGTCTATTCCTATGATGTCCGCCGCTTTGCCCGCTTCAAGGCTGCCTATGCGATGTTCCATGCCGATGGCTCGGGCGCCACGCAGGGTGGCCATTGCCAGTGCCTCTGCGGCGGGCAGGGCCGTTGCGTCCTGGGAATGCAGCTTTGAAAGTAGCGCGGCTGTTTGCATTTCCTCAAACATATTCAAACTGTTGTTGCTCGCTGCACTGTCTGTTCCAAGCGCCACGTTGACGCCGCTGGCCAGTAGTTTGTCTACCGGGCAGGTTCCCGATGCCAGTTTCATATTGGATTTTGGGCAGTGAATAACATGAGAGCCGGTCTCGGCAAGCAGGTCAATATCTTGTTCACCCAGATCTGTCATATGCACGCACTGGGTCTTGGGGCCGAGCAGGCCGAGTTTATTTAGAGAGTCTATTGGTCGCTCACCGTTGGCTTCAAATGCCTGTAGCACCTCAGCACGAGTCTCGTGGAGGTGGATATGTACACCAAGGTCGAGCTCATTTGCCAGGGTGGCGATTTTTGCCAGGGTGGGCTCAGACACGGTATAGGGTGCGTGCGGACCAAAGATCACCGAGACCAGGTCGCTGTGCCGATACTGGCGCAGCAGCTTTATGCCCTTGCTGATGTACTCATCGGCGTCGCGGGCCCAAATCGTGGGAAAGTCAAAAATAGGAAACGAAATCTGGCTGCGCATGCCCAGCCTCTTGGCGGTCTGCGCAGTGATATCCGGGAAAAAATACATGTCGCTGAATGTGGTTGTACCCGAGCGGATCATCTCGGCAATGGCCAGCTCCACGCCATCGGCCACAAATTCCTCGCTCACATGGGCAGCTTCTGCCGGCCAAATATGTTGTTCCAACCAGGGCATGAGCGATTGATCATCCGCGTACCCGCGCAACAAGCTCATCGCTGCGTGTCCATGACAATTTACCAGGCCGGGCATCAGCAGGTGGTCGGGGAGATCGAGGACCTCATCCGCCTGGACAGCATTGGCGTCCACGCGCGGTATTATCGCGGTAATATTGCTGTCTTGAATTGCCAGACTGTGGTCTGTGAGCACCTGCCCCTGGGGAACAATCGGAACAATCCAGCCCGGGTGTATCAGGGTGTCGGCAGTCTCTGGAATTGAGTGCATGTAATTTACCGTCTTATTGCGAAAACTAGTGTCAAAACTGCTCAAAAAATGGCCAGAATGCGCTTCCAGGAAGTCGATTTTCATGCCGGCGCTGCAGTATAACCGTAAAACCTTGTGAGCGGCTCAGAGGGTGGGCAAAAATCGCCGATAATCGCCAAAAACATAGCGATGCGGCGGCGAAATCCGTATAATGGATAAGTTAATCCAAGGGGGGCTCCAGCGTCGTTTTACACCGCTGCGGGCACTCTTCTTACCAGGGCCATACCGAACAATAATGCCCTCTCGCTGGAAGTGAAGGAAATCGTAGTACATGGGTGAAATAGCCAAAGAAATTGTCCCCGTCAACATTGAAGATGAGCTGAAACAATCCTACCTAGACTATGCCATGAGCGTAATCGTAGGTCGTGCTCTGCCGGATGTGCGTGATGGACTCAAACCAGTGCATCGGCGCATTCTGTTCGCGATGAATGAACTCAATAACGACTGGAACAAGGCTTACAAAAAGTCAGCGCGTGTTGTGGGTGACGTCATAGGTAAATATCATCCGCACGGCGATTCTGCCGTTTACGAGGCCATCGTGCGCATGGCCCAGCCTTTTTCCCTGCGTTACATGCTGGTAGATGGGCAGGGAAACTTTGGTTCTGTAGACGGCGATTCCGCGGCTGCAATGCGTTATACAGAAATCCGCATGCGAAAAATCGCCCACGATATCCTGGCTGACCTGGACAAGGAAACTGTCGATTTTGTCGACAACTACGATGGCACTGAGCGTATTCCAGCTGTCATGCCCACCCGTGTGCCCAATCTGCTTATTAATGGTTCGTCGGGCATCGCTGTGGGTATGGCTACCAATATACCGCCGCACAACCTTAACGAGGTTGTCAGTGGCTGCCTGGCGCTGATCGATAACCCCGATCTGACTGTCGATGACCTGATGGAGCATATACCGGGTCCGGATTTTCCTACGGGCGCCATTATTAATGGTCGAGCCGGTATTATTCAGGCTTATCGCACTGGTCGTGGTCGAATTTATGTGCGCGCCAAGGCCGAAGTCATTGCCGATGAGAAAAAAAGCCGAGACATAATCATCATTCACGAGCTGCCTTATCAGTTGAATAAGGCTCGCTTGATAGAGCGTATTGCGGAGCTGGTTAAAGAAAAGAAAATTGAAGGTATCACTGAGCTGCGCGATGAGTCTGATAAAGACGGTATGCGCGTGGTAATTGAGTTGCGCCGCGGTGAAATTGGCGACGTGGTATTGAATAATCTTTACTCACAAACCCAGCTGCAGTCCGTTTTTGGGATCAATATGGTGGCCCTGGTTGACGGCCAGCCCAAGATTCTCAACCTGAAAGATTTTATTGCGGCGTTTATTCGTCACCGCCGGGAAGTGGTAACCCGTCGTACGGTTTACCTGTTGCGCAAGGCGCGTGAGCGCGGCCATATTCTCGAAGGTTTGGCGATAGCACTTGCCAATATCGACCCAATTATTGCCCTTATCAAGGCCTCTCCCAGTTCCTCAGAGGCCAAGGTGAAACTGTTGGCGCAATCCTGGAGCCCTGGCGAAGTCACAGTCATGCTGGAGCGGGCAGGTACGGATGCCAGTCGGCCTGAAGATCTGGACCCACACTACGGTCTGCGGGACGGCCAGTATTATCTTTCTCCTGTCCAGGCGCAGGCAATTTTGGATTTGCGTTTGCATCGTCTCACCGGTCTTGAGCACGAAAAGCTGATTGGTGAGTATCAGGAACGCCTGCTTGAAATTGCTGATTTTCTCGATATTTTGGGTGACGCAGAACGTTTAAAGCAGGTTATTCGCGATGAATTGCGCGAAGTAGTTGAAAATTATGGTGATGAGCGCAGGACAGAAATCAGTGCGTCTCAGCACGACCTGACAGTAGAAGACCTCATTACAGAAGAAGATCGTGTTGTGACGATCTCGCACGGAGGCTATGCCAAGACTCAACCCCTGAGCGACTATCAGGCCCAGCGCCGCGGTGGTACGGGTAAGTCCGCAACTGCTGTCAAGGATGAGGATTTTGTCGAGCACCTGTTAATAGCCAGTACGCATGCCACGATTCTGTGTTTTACCAATGTCGGTAAAGTCTATTGGTTAAAGGTTTTCCATATTCCTCTGGCGAGCCGCAATGCGCGTGGCCGACCCATGGTCAACCTGTTGCCCCTGGACAAAGATGAGCGTGTCACTTCTATTTTACCCGTGGAGGAATACACCGAAGGCCATTTCATCTTCATGGCCACGGGCAACGGCACCGTGAAGAAAACTGCACTGACAAATTTTGCTCGTCAGCGCAGTGTGGGACTACGTGCAATTGAGCTTGATGAAGACGATGTCCTTGTGGGAACAGCTGTTACCACTGGCGATTGTGATGTCATGTTGTTTAGTACCGAGGGCAAAGTTGTGCGATTCCGCGAGGAAGATGTGCGTGCAATGGGCCGAACAGCACGAGGTGTTCGCGGTATTCGTTTGGGAGACGGTCACCGTATGATTTCCCTGATAATTCCTGCGGAAAATGGCAACGTGCTAACCGCAAGCTCTAATGGTTATGGTAAGCGCACGCCGGTTACTGAGTTTCCAACCAAGGGAAGAGGTAATAAAGGTTTGATCGCCATGTCTACCAGTGCGCGAAATGGTGATCTTGTTGGCGCTGTACAGGTGTTTGAGGGCGACGAATTGATGTTGATCTCAAACCAGGGAACCATGGTTCGTACCCGGGCTGATGAGATATCCCAGCTGGGACGTAACACTCAAGGTGTACGTGTTATTCGCACCAAAGAGGGAGAAGTCCTCGTTGGTGTTGAGCGCATAGACGAGCCAGATCCTGAAGTTATCTTTGACGATAGTGAAGAGGTAGCTCCAGTCGCGCTCGAGGCGAGTGAGTCTATCGCTGATGGTGAAGCCGATGTTTCGGGAGCGGGTGAAGACCCGGCCGGGGATGATGGCAATAGTGACAACAACAGTGATGACGAGGCCTGATAATAGCCCGTCATATCCGCTAGATCTAAGGAATACTTAAAGATGACTCGTAGTTACAATTTTTGCGCCGGTCCCGCGTCGCTGCCTGAAGCTGTATTAGAAACAGCCAGAGATGACATGCTGGAATGGCACGGCACCGGGCTATCCTTTATGGAAATGAGCCACCGAAGCCCAGAGGTAGTCGGCGTGGCTGAACACGCTGAGAAAACCCTCAGGGAATTGCTAGGCATATCCGAGGACTATGCAGTGCTGTTTCTTCAAGGTGGAGCAAGCACCCAGTTTTCAGCGGTACCAATGAACCTTCTGGGTTCCAATACCAAGGCTGATTATGTCAATACCGGGCAGTGGTCGAAAAAGGCCATCGCAGAGGCCAAGCGCTATTGCAACGTCAATGTTGTGGCTTCCTCCGAGGCGTCAAATTTTTCTACCATTCCAGCCATGGATAGCTGGCAGTTGGATTCTGAAGCGTCTTATTTGCACTATACGCCCAACGAGACAATCGGTGGCGTGGAGTTTATGTGGACGCCTCAGGCGGCCGTACCTCTGGTCGCGGACATGTCTTCCACCATCTTGTCCCGAGAGATAAATGTCTCAGATTTTGGTGTGATTTATGCGGGCGCACAGAAGAATATTGGGCCGGCCGGTTTAACTTTGGCCATCGTGCGGCGAGATTTACTGGGCCGCGCGAGCGATCAGTGTCCAGCGATGTTGAATTGGCAAACCGCTGCAGATAATGATTCGATGTATAACACACCGCCCACATTTGCACTTTATCTGGCGGCGCTGGTGTTCGATTGGTTGCAGGAGCGCGGTGGGCTTGCGGCGATAGAAGTTGTTAACCGCCGCAAAGCGGCCAAGCTCTACAGTGCGATTGACGAGAGTGCTTTTTATGCCAACCCGGTTGAGTTGGCCAGCAGGTCGTTAATGAATATTCCGTTTACCCTGGCCGAGGCGGAATTGGATAAAACTTTTCTTGCACAGTCAGAAGCCGCAGGACTGCTAAACTTAAAGGGCCATCGCTCTGTCGGTGGTATGCGTGCCAGCGTTTACAACGCCGTCACTGAGGAAGCGGTAGATGCTCTAATCGCCTTCATGCAGGATTTCGAGCAACGCAACGGCTAGACATCACTTAAGAGTGCTTATGTCGGACGAAAGAGATCTCAACCAGGTCAGGGCAGATATTGACGCTATTGACCAGGAAATACAGGCGCTAATAAACCGCCGGGCGAAGTGTGCCCAACGCGTGGCGGAGATCAAAATGGCCGAGGTACTCTCTGCCAGAGAGCGCGGCGAGGCTGATGCCGAGGTGGTTTTCTACCGGCCAGAACGGGAGGCTCAGATTCTGACCCGTATCATGGATCGCAATGAAGGGCCTTTAGCGGGAAACACCGTCGCGCACATTTTCCGGGAAATCATGTCGGCCTGTCTGGCGCTGGAAAAACCTCTGCAGGTCGCTTATTTGGGTCCTGAGGGAACCTTTACGCAAGCGGCTGCGATCAAGCACTTTGGCCACGCGGCTGTTTGTATTTCCCAGGGTACCATCGACAATGTCTTTGCCCAGGTTGAGTCCGGCGAATGTAATTACGGTGTGGTGCCGGTGGAGAATTCCACTGAGGGAATGGTGAGTCATACCCTCGACAGCTTTATGGATTCAGCGTTGAAGATATCCGGTGAAGTTGAAATGCGCATCGGTCATCACTTGTTGAAGGGCAAGCAGACCGGCGAGCAGGATATCGTTCGTATCTGTGCGCATCAACAGGCTTTGGCTCAGTGCCGTACCTGGCTCGATACACACTGGCCGCATGTTGAGCGAATTGCCGTGAGCAGCAATGGTGAGGCTGCGCGTATGGCGGCGCAAGAATCCGGAACTGCGGCAGTGGCAGGTGATATGGCCGCCGAGCTTTATGAGCTGGAAAAAATCGCCGAACATATTGAAGATTACGCTGATAACACCACTCGATTCCTCATTATCGGGCGGGAAGAGGTGCCACCCAGTGGCAGGGACAAAACCTCTATTATTGTCTCTAGCAGAAACAAACCCGGCGCCCTGTTTGCGCTGCTGGAGCCATTCCGACGTGCCGGTATTAGCCTGACCCGTATAGACACACGTCCATCTCGCACAGAAAAATGGGCCTACGTGTTTTTCATCGAGTTTGAGGGGCATATGCGCGATGCAGATATCGCCGCGATCATTGCTGACCTCGAAGAACAGTCGATACTACTCAAGCCCCTGGGGTCCTACCCTCGCGAAGTCCTTTAGGCAGATTCAAACAATGGTGCGTGCAGCATAGCAATGACATATCCAGCAGAAAATGTGGTGATCCTGGGTTTGGGTCTGATAGGTGGTTCTCTAGCGAGAGCGCTGCGCAGCAGTGGTTTTAGCAAGCGATTTATTGGTTACGGTCATCGTCGGCCTTCGCTGGAGCGCGGCGTCGAACTGGGGGTGATCGATGAATTCACGCTCGATCTCGACGAAGCGATAGAGCGGGCAGATATTCTGGTTATCGCCACTCCCACACTGGTGGCATCGGACATGTTGTCGGAAATATTGCCGCGTCTGGAAGGGCGTACCAATACGCCGGTTATTACCGATGTGGCCAGCGTCAAAGGAAGTCTCCAGCGTACCGCTGTATCCCTGTGTGGGAAAATGCCTGAAAAGCTGGTGTTAGCTCATCCAATTGCCGGTTCTGAGCGCAGCGGTGTGAATGCCTCCACAGAAGATTTGTTTGTTAATCACCGGGTGATTTTGACGCCGGTGGAGGGCAATGATGCAGCAGCTGTAGAACTTGTCAGGCAAATGTGGCTGAGCACGGGCGCCGATGTGGTCGATATGGAGGTAGATCGTCACGATGCAGTGTTGGCTGCGACCAGTCACCTGCCGCATGTATTGGCGTATGCGCTGGTGGATGCCCTGGCCCAGAGCGAGGCCGGAGAAGAAGTCTTCCAGTTCGCCGCTGGTGGATTTCGAGATTTCACCCGCATTGCCTCCAGCGATCCGGTAATGTGGAAAGATATTGCGCTGGCCAATAAAAGTGCTCTGCTGGATGCGATCGATTTATTTAGCGACAGACTTGCTGTTTTGCGAGACGACGTAGAACAGGAGCGCGGCGGACAACTGCTGGAGACCTTTAGTCGGGCCAAAGAAGCGCGCGATGAATTTGCCGCGACCTTAGCGGCGCGAAACGACTCAACATCCTGAGAGTAAAATTATGAAATTCACCATAATGCCGGGCGGCGCAATAACGGGCGAGGCCCGCGTACCCGGCGACAAATCAATTTCCCATCGGTCAATTATGCTCGGAGCCCTGGCGGAAGGTACGACCCAGGTGAGCGGCTTTTTGGAGGGCGAAGACGCACTTGCAACAGTAGCGGCTTTTCGTGCGATGGGCGTGGAGATCGAGGGCCCGCTCAATGGCGAACTCACTATCAAAGGTGTGGGGTTGCACGGGCTGTGTGCACCGGAAACTGTGCTGGATCTCGGCAATGCAGGTACCAGTATCCGGCTTTTGGCTGGATTGCTCGCGGGACAGGCTTTCGACTGTGTTTTAACGGGTGACGAATCGCTTCGTGGGCGGCCTATGGGTCGGGTTATGACACCGCTGGCAACAATGGGCGCGCAAATCGATAGCCAAGAAGGTGGCAGACCTCCCATGTCTATAAAAGGCGGTAAGACGCTGCAGGCTATTCACTACGACCTGCCAATGGCCAGTGCGCAGGTTAAATCCTGTGTGCTTCTGGCGGGCCTTTATGCCAACGGGAAAACGTCTGTGACTGAACCTGCACCTACCCGGGATCACACCGAACGTATGCTGCGGGGGTTTGGCTATGCCGTGGAAAATGAAGATGGCGTAATCAGTGTGCGTGGCGACGGCGTTCTTAAGGCCATGGATATTGATGTACCTTCAGATATTTCCTCAGCTGCTTTTTTCCTGGTGGCAGCCAGCATTGCACCGGGCTCCGATTTGCTGTTGACACATGTGGGAGTCAATCCGACCCGCACCGGTGTATTGACTCTTTTGACATTGATGGGCGCCGACATTAGTTTAAAAAATGAAAGACAGGTTGGTGGTGAACCGGTGGCTGACATTCGCGTACGCTACGCGCCTCTGACGGGTATTGAGATCCCCCTGGATCAGGTGCCCCTGGCGATCGATGAGTTCCCCGCGCTGTTTATTGCCGCGGCCTGTGCGCAGGGGCGCACCGTATTGCGCGGGGCCAAGGAACTCCGGGTTAAGGAAAGTGATCGTATTGCCGCCATGGCAGAGGGGCTGACTACGCTGGGAATAACAAACGAAGTGCTGGAAGACGGTATTATTATCGATGGCGGTACAATGGGCGGTGGCGACATCCTCACTTACCACGACCACAGAATTGCCATGGCCTTTGCTATAGCGGCCCTGCGCTCGGAGCGCGAGATACGGGTTCTGGATTGTGACCACGTTGCCACATCCTTTCCCGGTTTTGATGCGCTTGCTCGCGGCCTGGGCCTGCAAATTTCTACCTTGGTAGGCTAGTCGAATATGAGTTTGGTTCCAGTTATCACAGTAGATGGCCCCAGTGGTGCCGGGAAAGGCACTATCAGCCACTTACTGGCTGAAGCCCTGGGCTGGCATTTGTTGGATAGCGGTGCACTGTACCGGGTGGTGGGGCAGGCTTGCCTGATTGAAGAAATTAGTTGGGATGATCATCCTGCAGTGGCCGCATTGGCGCGTCATCTCGACGTGTCTTTTGAGGCGGCGGCTTCTGGCGAGATCATGGTTGCTTATAAAGGACGAGACGTTAGCCGCGCGATTCGTACGGAAGAGGGTGGTCGAGGGGCGTCAACCGTTGCAGCCATTCCCGCGGTTCGTGCGGCCTTGTTGGACCGCCAGAAAGAGTTTTCGACTGCTCCAGGGCTGGTTGCCGACGGGCGCGATATGGGTACGGTGGTTTTTCCCGATGCACCGCTGAAGTTTTTCCTTACCGCCAGTGCCCAGGAGCGCGCCCAGCGCCGCTACCAGCAGTTGATTGCAAAGGGTGAAAGTGTTAGTCTCCCGCGCCTTCTGGAGGATATCCAGGAGAGGGATGCACGTGATCGCAATCGGGCAGTCTCTCCACTGGTACCCGCCGAGGACGCTATTGTCATTGATAGCACCGCTACACCGATCGAACAGGTGTTTGAGACGGTAATGCTTAAAGTGGCAGAAAGAGGTCTAAATTAGTCGCTAAATGTGCCTATCTCCTCGAAATAGCAAAATTTTATGTGCTGTTAGCCTTGCTGATTCCAGTCAGGGTATGGTTAACGGTTAATTTGGGATGACCCGCGTCGGCTGGAGACACGGCAACAGTAGTTCTGCTACTGACATCATTTATTAATGGGTAATTGTAATGAGCGAGAGTTTCGCTGAGTTATTTGAAGAAAGCTTGAAAACAGTCGACATGGTTCCCGGTTCAATCGTAACCGGAGTGGTCATGGACATAGATAGCGAATGGGTAACCGTTCACGCTGGACTGAAGTCTGAGGGTGTTATTCCCCGCATTGAATTTCTCGATGCCAACGGTGAATGTGCACTGGTAATAGGCGACGAAGTTCAAGTGGCTCTGGAATCTGTCGAAGACGGATTTGGCGCTACCAAGCTATCTCGTGAAAAAGCCAAGCGCGCCGAGTCCTGGAAAGAACTTGAAGCAGCGCACGAAGAAGATGCGGTTGTTACCGGTATTATCAATGGCAAGGTCAAAGGTGGCTTTACAGTTGATATCAATACTATCCGCGCATTCTTGCCAGGATCTTTGGTCGATGTACGCCCCGTGCGTGAGACCCTCCACCTGGAAGGCAAAGAACTCGAATTTAAAGTTATCAAGTTGGATCAAAAGCGAAACAACGTTGTTGTATCTCGTCGCGCAGTAATGGAAGCGGCGAACAGCGTAGAGCGCGACGCACTGCTGGAAACTCTGCAGGAAGGCATGTCTGTTAAGGGTATCGTTAAGAACCTGACTGACTACGGTGCTTTCGTAGATCTGGGCGGCGTAGATGGCTTGTTGCACATTACCGATATGGCCTGGAAGCGTATCAAGCATCCTTCTGAGATCGTAGAAGTTGGCCAGGAAATCGACGTTAAGATTCTTAAGTTTGACCGCGAGCGCAATCGTGTATCACTGGGTCTTAAGCAATTGGGTGAAGATCCCTGGGTTGAAATCAAGAACCGTTACCCAGAAAACACCCGCGTTAAAGCACGCATCACCAATCTTACTGATTACGGCTGCTTTGCCGAGCTGGAAGAAGGCGTTGAAGGTCTGGTACACGTGTCTGAAATGGACTGGACTAACAAGAACGTACATCCTTCCAAGATCGTTCAGCTGGGTGACGAAGTAGAAGTGATGGTGTTGGATATAGACGAAGAGCGTCGTCGTATCTCCCTGGGTATCAAGCAGTGTCAACAAAACCCATGGGATGCCTTTGCAGGACAATATGCCAAGGGCGACAAGATTTCAGGCAATATCAAGTCGATTACTGATTTCGGTATCTTCATCGGACTGGAAGGCAACATCGACGGACTGGTTCACCTGTCCGACATCAGCTGGAACGAAACCGACGAAGAAGCTGTTCGCAACTACAAGAAAGGCGATGAGATAGAAACGGTTATCCTGTCTATCGATCCTGAGCGCGAGCGCATTTCACTGGGCGTTAAGCAGCTTGAAGACGATCCTTTCTCTAACTATGTGGCTGAGAATGATCGCGGCGCGATCGTAACCGGTGAAGTCATTGAAGTTGATGCCAAGTCGGTTGTGATCAAGTTGGCTGAAGAAGTTGAAGGTGTTCTGAAATCTTCCGATATTAGTCGTGAGAAGGTTGAAGATGCCCGCAGCTTGTACAAGGTTGGCGATTCGGTAGAAGCGAAGATTATCTCGGTTGACCGTAAGAACCGAGGCCTGGCGCTGTCGATTAAAGCGAAAGACTTTGACGATGAAAAAGAAGCTGTTAAATCCCTGAAAGATAAGGAAGTGGCTTCGGCTTCTCCCGGTACAATCGGCGATTTGATCAAGGCGCAGATGGAAGACAAGTAATTTCCATCTCGTAAATCTGGCTGTACTTGAAAAGGACTCACCTCGGTGGGTCCTTTTTTCGTTAAAAAATAAGGACTTGCGCAAATAGTGGCTTCCGTCCACAATAGGGCCATAGGTAGTAAAAACGCCATAATAAATAATTAGAGCTAAGGCACTGGAGGCGAGATGACCAAAAGTGAACTGATTGAGCTGATAGCAGCTAGTCAGACCCAGTTGTCCTCAAAGGATGTAGAACTGGCGATAAAAACAATTCTGGAACAGATGTCCCAGGCTTTGTCCACCGGCGAGCGCATTGAAATTCGCGGGTTTGGCAGTTTTTCGCTGCATTATAGAGAGCCTCGGCGGGGCCGTAATCCGAAGACCGGAGATGCCGTGGAATTGACAGGGAAATATGTGCCGCACTTCAAACCCGGTAAAGAACTCAGGGAAAGAGTCAATATAGGGTTGCAATCCGGGCTGTAAAAGTTGCTCGAAAAATCTGAGGCGGTATGATCGAAAGGTCCTGCCGTTTTTTTATGTAAAGGAATAACCGGACGCCATCCGGGCAAAAACTGGAACTCAGTATGAACCTTCTTCGCAAATTGCTAACGATTCTTGTTGTTCTGGCCACCGTAGTAGCTGGTGTCCTGTTTGCGCTGCAAAACACTGCGCTGGTGCCGCTGGATTTGCTGGTTTATACCTTTGCTCCCAAAAGTCTGGCTTTGTGGGTTCTGGCTGCCTTTGCCACCGGGGGAGTTCTGGGTATGTTGACGGCGTCGGGTATTATCCTCCGTTTGCGCACCAGCGTGTTGATGGCTAATAAGCGAACCGCGAAAGCGATGTCTGAGCTGGATACACTGCGGGCCAGGGGCAGCAAAAATAGTGAATGACCTGCTCATATTTCTTCTGCTGTTTTCGGCGATAGTCATCGGCTGGCTATTGGGTCGGCGCAGTGTTGCTTCTATATCCAATAACTCAGACAGCTCCCGCGAATATTATCAGGGTTTGAATTACCTGCTTGATGGGCGACCCGACGGCGCTGTCGACTCCTTTATTGATGGTTTGGAGGTTAATAGCGAAACACTTGAAACACACGTTGCCATGGGGAATTTGTTGCGTAAGCGCGGTGAAGTCGATCGCGCAATACGGGTCCACCAAAACCTGTTGGCCAGGCCTAGCTTGCCCAGAAGCCAGGTTCATTTGGCCCACCTTGAGTTGGCACGGGATTATATTAGCGCTGGGCTTTTGGATCGAGCAGAAAGTTTATTACTCGCGCTGGTTAAAGAGTCGACCGAGCAGCGTGTCGTGGCCTGTCGCCATCTGCTGGAGATATATCAAAGCGAGAGAGAGTGGCAGCGCGCTATCGATGTTGCCAAAAGCATGTTGCCAAAGAAAAAATCACTGTTGGGATCTGTACCGGCCGATGAGCACAAGCAGGGAGGGCAGCAGGTTGCCGTAGCCTTGTCGCACTTCTACTGCGAACTGGCAGAGGAAAAAACTCTGGCCGGCGAAGTGCAAATAGCACGAAATTTGCTCGATAAGGCCCTGGTCTGGGATAAGCAGTGTGTGCGCGCTTCAATCATGCTTGGTGAGATTGAGTACAAGGTGGGGCACTACCCACAGGCTGTTAAAGCGCTGCGGCGTGTGAGACAACAAGATCCCGATTACCTGCCGGAAACCGTTGGCCTGCTGCGTCAGTGTTACCAAAAAATGGATGATGAAAAATCCCTGAAGGTCTATCTGGAAGAATGTTTTGGTTCCGACCCCTCTCCAAATCTTCTTCTTGCGGTCGCTGAAGATATTTGCGAGGCGGGTGGCAAAGAGTTGGCGGCTGAATTTTTATCCAGCCGACTTGCGGATCAGCCATCGTTGCGAGGGTTGGCAAAGCTGATTAACTTGCAGCTCGATGTGACTGATGGGCCCGGGCGCGACAATCTTGGATTGTTACAGGTTTTGGTCAATCGCCTTGTCAGTGAGCGGCCTCTATACCAATGCAGTCACTGTGGGTTTTCCGGTGGGCAGCTGCATTGGTTTTGCCCTGGATGTAAATACTGGGGCACATTGAAAGCTATTCGAAATGGCGGCGAGTAACCCTCTGTCGCCCATGCACTTGGAAAACGTATGAAATCACCGGTACTGGTTGCACTGGATTATCCCGATCGAAGGTCAGTACTGGAGCTGGTTGAGCAGTTGTCCCCTGAACTTTGCAGATTGAAGGTGGGTAAGGAGCTGTTTACACGCTGTGGCCCGGGGTTGGTGGAAACGCTGCAGGGCAAAGGGTTTGAGGTTTTTCTGGATCTGAAGTATCACGATATTCCCAATACGGTTGCAGGGGCGGTAAAAGCCGCAGCAGAGCTTGGCGTCTGGATGGTGAATGTTCACGCCAGCGGCGGCACTAGAATGATGGAGGCCGCGGCGAATGCCCTGCTCGGCTGTGATCACAAACCGCTACTGATAGCGGTAACCGTACTTACCAGCATGTCCGCTGAAGATCTTCAGGAGCTTGGCTGCACCGAGTCTGTTGAGCAGCGGGTCATGAGACTCGCCGAACTTGCCCACAACAGCGGCATGGATGGCGTGGTGTGTTCTGCTCAAGAGGCTGTACCTCTGAAGCGAGCCAGGGGGCAGG
Organism: Halioglobus sp.; assembly: GCA_036961345.1. Lineage (GTDB taxonomy): Bacteria > Pseudomonadota > Gammaproteobacteria > Pseudomonadales > Halieaceae > JBALVT01. The sequence continues at coordinate 15,248 of JBALVT010000020.1, read as the reverse complement.
GTTTCTGCCTGGTTACTCCGGGTATTCGCCTGGCGGGAGATGTCAGCGGTGATCAACGTCGGGTGGTAACACCGGCTGATGCGATGGCCAACGGTTCCGACTATCTCGTGATTGGTCGCTCTATAACGGCTGCGGCAGATCCTTTAAAAGCGCTGGAACAGGTGCATATTGATCTGGGGCTCATAAAATAAAGCAAATGCGGGCAATTGAGCCAAACCCGGGGTATCTGCTGCTAGACTAATTTTCGATACGGATGAATGCATGGAAGCATCGTCTAAATACGGAGATTACATTATGAATGACACTTATCTATCAAAGTTCTACCAGCAGTTCGCGCAGGTGATTCTGCACCGTCCCCAATCGATTGTAAGCGCCCTCGCGTTTGCAGTTGCGCTGGGCTTCAATCCGATACTGACAAGCACCACTGGGTACGCGCAAGAAATAGCGCACTCGGTCTCGCATGCCAGTGTAAACATTAACAGTGCTGACGCTCAGGCCCTGGCACAGGGGCTCAAGGGTGTAGGCCTAAGCCGCGCACAGGAGATAGTCCGATACCGGGAAACCTTCGGCCCCTTTGCCTCCATAGACGAATTAGTGGAAGTAAAAGGCGTGGGTATGTCCACCATAGAGAAAAATCGAACAGTATTAACACTGGAATAAGATTAAACCATCCGTATCATGTGGGGGGCTTCGGTCCCCTTTTCTTTGTCCGCATAAAATGAATTAAAAGAATGAAATGCCTTGTCAGTGGAGCTACCGGTTTTATCGGGCGAGAGTTGTGCCGGCAACTCGATGCCAGCGCGATGTCCTATATCGGCTTGAGTCGTAAAGGCGGCGTGTTACCCAATGGGCGTGCCAGCGTTGTAATCGATCTGGGTGATCAGAGTGTGCAGCAGTCGCTGCTCGATGACATTGACGTGGTTTTTCACCTGGCGGGAATAGCACATCAGGCGGCTCAACCGGCGATGTATGAAGCGGTGAATCATCAGGCCACTGTTGAGTTGGCCCGTGCTGCGGTAATGGCGGGGGTGAAAACGTTTATTTTTTTGAGCAGTGTTAAAGCCATGGGTGCGCCGGCAAATCCTGGGGTGCGAACCGAGGGTGACTGCACAGTGCCGCGAGATGCCTACGGCCGTTCCAAGCTACAGGCAGAACTGGATCTTCAGGCAGCCTACGCCAATTCCGAGATGTCTGTGATCATACTCCGGCCTGCGCTTGTCTATGGTGTTGGAGCGGCGGGTAACCTCGATCTGTTGGCGCGGGCTGTCCGCCTGGGTATGCCGGGCCCGCCACTGCTGGGTGGGCGCTCGATGATTGCTTTAGAGGATATTGTCGGTTTGTTGATGATCTTGGCGCACAGCGCTCCCAAGGGGGTCCACACCTGGATAGTCTGCGAGGACCATTGTTATACGGCCGGCGAAATTTCTGACCTGATGCGAGTTGCGCTCGGCAAGAAGCCTGTTCCTCGCTGGCTACCCCTCACTTTTTGGCGATTGGGGTGCGCTGTGCGTGACCGAATGGCGGGAGCAGAGAAGGGGTCAACCTTTGGTAAGATATTTGGTACTGAGCTGTATTGTGCGGATGCCTTGAGATTGGCTGTCGATTGGCGTCCACAGGTGGCGTTTGCCGACTCGGTGAGACGTATAATGGTTGCCCAGTGAGCCCCATCATTATTTCGCTGATATTGTCGGTGATCTTCTGCGGTGTCTACATTCAGCTGGCAAAAAAATGGCGTATTGTCGATCATCCCAATGAGCGTAGTTCCCATCAGCATCCAACGCCACATGGGGGTGGTGTGCCGCTGCTTCTGGCGTTTTTAATCGGTTTTCTCATGGTCGGGCATTGGGCTAATCCCTATCTATGGCTTGTTTCAGGCACCTTTGTCCTGATGTTACTCGGCGTGTTGGATGATATCCGTAGTCTGTCGGTACGCTTACGTTTTGGCGTGTATGGGCTGGTTGGATTGTCCACCGCTGTTTTTCTGTTGAAACCGGTGGGGGTATCCGCTCCCTTTATCGAATTGGCGATGATTGTTGCGTTTGCGTTTGCGATTGTCTGGGCGCTGAATTTGTATAATTTCATGGATGGCATTGACGGTATTGCAGCGATTCAGTGTGTGCTGGCCTGTTCAGCTGCCGCTTTTCTAGCATCTGGCCAGGCTGGCGAAATTCAATACTCAATGATTTGTGTTCTTTTAGCCTCCGCTCAGCTCGGCTTTTTGGTGTGGAACTGGGCGCCGGCACGTTTGTTCATGGGGGATGCTGGGAGTATCCCAACGGGTTATTTACTGGCGGGACTGGCGGGCTATGGTGCCATTGAAGGGGTGGTTCCTTTTGCCTGCTGGGCCATACTTTTGGCGGTATTTATTACCGATGCCAGTTGGACACTCATGTGGCGCATGTATTCGGGGCAGAAATTTATGCAGGCGCACCGATTGCACGCCTATCAGCGACTAAGTCGGCATTGGGATTCGCATAGACGCGTGGTGCTTTTTTTGGTGGTTGTAAACGTTTTTTGGTTGTTTCCACTGGCATATGCTGTGTCGCAATGGCCTGGCAATGCCCTTTATTTGGTAATTTTGGCATACTTTCCACTCGTCATTGGCATGGCGAAAGTTCGCAAATTGACGTAGTATTTGCAGTTCCGACTTGCGCAGAAAAAGTGCAGTTACCAAGGCCAGAAACTACTTCAGGGGTGTAAGGGGATTGATTAACCGAATCGGTAGTCTAGCTACGCGCTCGGTATCTGGCATTGTCGGAAGCCTGGTCGAAGCACTTGAAAAACTCATAGAGCTCCCTCGCAATATTAAGCAGGCCTTCCTGTTGTTACTCGATATGCTTTTTGTCACGGGCGCCATGTGGGCAGCTGTGGGATTGCGACTCGGGCAGACAAACATTCACTTAGGTGCTGTCGAAATCATGTGTGCTGTGCTCACCGTGCTGTTTAGCGCCGTGATTTTCCTGCGTTTGGGTTTATATCGTGCTGTTATTCGATTCATGGGCCAGCAGGCAATATGGGCTGTGATTACCGCTGTCAGTTATTCTACTGTGCTGCTTGCATCGGTAGTGTTTCTATCTCAGGCGGAAGTGCCCCGGTCAATGCCCTTTGTCTACTTTGGATTAGCGCTGTTTAGTATTGGTGGTACACGATTGGCGGTGCGGGGTTATTACCAGGCCAAGCTGCGTTCGTTGTCCAAGAAGGTCATTATTTACGGTGCTGGCGAGTCTGGCCGGCAACTTCTTACAGCGCTGCACCATGGCGATCAGTACCGTGCTGTTGTATTTGTAGACGATGATGCGAAGCTGCAACGGTCCGTGATAAATGGTCTGCAGGTTGCGCGCCCGGAAGATCTTGAAAAGCTTATTCACGAACATGATATTACGCAAATTTTGCTCGCAGTTCCCTCTGCTACTCCGGAGCGCCGCAAGGAAATCATAAATTCTTTAGTCGGTTTACCGGTTTATGTTCGCACGGTACCGAAAATTAATGAGCTGGTTGGCGGTCAGGCCAGCGTTAATCAGATTCAGGATATTGCATTGGACGATTTGTTGGGTCGCGATGCAGTGCCTCCCCACCCCGAGCTAATCGATCGCTGCATTACTGGCAAGGTCGTGATGGTGACGGGCGCCGGGGGTTCTATCGGTTCAGAGCTTTGTCGTCAGATACTGCGTTCCGGCCCTCGTGAGCTTCTGATGCTGGATAACTCAGAATACGCGCTTTACAACATTGAAAGAGAATTAAAAGAACTGTCCCAGAACCAGGAATTGGACGTCACAATGATTCCATTACTGGGGTCTGTTCAGGATCAGCGTCGTCTGGAAAGCGTCTACCGCACCTTTGGTGTGCAAACGGTTTATCACGCGGCTGCTTACAAACATGTGCCTATGGTGGAGTACAACGTCGCAGAGGGCGTGGCAAACAATGTATTTGGCACCTGGCACGCCGCAGAGGCCGCGCGCAAGGCAGAGGTAGAAACCTTTGTGCTGGTTTCAACTGATAAGGCCGTACGACCAACGAACATTATGGGCGCATCCAAGCGTTTTGCGGAGATGATTCTGCAAGGCCTGGCAGAGAAAGAGACAAAAACACGTTTTTGCATGGTGCGATTCGGCAATGTGTTGGGTTCTTCGGGCTCCGTTGTGCCATTGTTTCGCGAACAAATAAACGTCGGTGGTCCTGTGACGGTCACTCACCCGGAAGTCTCTCGATATTTTATGAGCATTGCCGAGGCCGCACAGCTGGTATTGCAGGCCAGTGCCATGGGAACCGGCGGCGATGTTTTTGTGCTCGATATGGGCGAACCGGTGCGTATTGTTGATCTGGCTAAGCGCATGATTCGCCTCACCGGGTATGAGAACGGGCACGATGCCTTTGGTGGTCAGCAGATAGACATCCAGTTTATTGGTTTGCGGCCCGGCGAAAAATTGCACGAAGAATTACTGCTGGGCGACAACGTCACTGGTACTGGTCATCCTATGATTATGCGGGCTCAGGAAGAGTGCCTCTCCTTTGCGCAAATTCATCGGCAACTCGTTGATTTAATTCATTATTGTGACACTATGGACTGTGCGGGAATTACCTCTATTTTGCGCTCTGCAGTGAGCGGATTTCATGGCTATGAAACCCAGCACGATCATGTATGGCAAAAGATGGGCCAGGTAGGGCGCAGTGCGATTACCGACAAGCCTCACGCGGCTGTATCGTCCAATGTTCAAGAGCTTTTCCCCGACAAACACTGAAAACCTTCAATTCGTTACAGAGCTGCGCTCACGGCCAGCCCTGGCACACACAGGAGCTGTTGAGTCGTGGACTGGGATGATATGAAGGTTTTACTCGCGCTGAGTAGAAAAGGCTCTGCGCGCGGTGCCGCTGCGGACCTGGGCGTAAGCAATTCAACCATTACCCGGCGTCTTGACGATATGGAGAGCAATCTGCATACACGCCTGTTTGATCGCACACCCGACGGTTATCGAATGACCGCCAGTGCTGAGGAAATGCTGCCGACGGCCGAACACGTGGAAGAGCTGATTCTCGGCGCCGAACGTAAAATAACAGGGGGTGACCAGGAGCTGGAGGGCAGTATTCGATTGACCCTGCCAGATACCGGTAATATGGGCTTCCTCATGAAGCGATTGGCCGAATTTGCGAAGACTTACCCGGGAATTCAACTGGAGATGATGCCCAGTTCCGATGCGTTAGACCTGAGTCGGCGCGAAGCCGATATCGCCATTCGATTGATGCCCGCGGGTGTGGCGCCACCGGAAGCTCTCATTGGTCGCTATTTAGGTCGTATCACTTCATCGACGTATGTACGCGAAGATCTGCTGAACCCAAACGACCCGGCGGACATTAGCCATTTAACCTGGATTGGTAAAAACCCGCTGGATCAGGAAGAAAAGTGGATCAAGGATACTGACTTTCCCCGGCAGCCGGCGCGGCACTCCATTCAAAACCTCACCTTACTTCTGGAAGCGGTCCGACATGGTATGGGTATGGGTTATCTGGCGTGCTTCGTAGCGGATGAGCAGCCGGGCATTGTCAGAGTGCCGGGATCAAGCATTGTGCACCACGGTGACATGTGGGTTCTGACGCACAAAGATCTGCGCCTGAGCGCTCGTATGCGGATACTGCGGGAAGTTATTGCCGAGGAATTTAGTGCCATTCGCTCGCAGTTCGATACCAGTCCATAGGCTCTATTTCCCCCAGATCGGCACGGCGCCTCGATCGCCTCCACCCTGTCCATATTTGCAGCCAACTCGTTCATATACGGCCATTTCACTCATAAATGGATAGGCCTAGTATAGCTCCTGACAACTCAAAAGGAGTCATTGATATGAAAATGTTTAGACGAGTTACTATTGGAATGGTTTTGGCAGGTGTTGCCGGTCCTTCAATGGCTGCAGGAGCAGATAGGGAAGACTTGGCTCTTTGCAAATCAGAATTGAAGAAAATCTACGGTGAAGATACCCGCCTAAAGCTTAAGTCCATTAAAAAGCAAAGCTCGGGCAATAAAATGCGTATCCAGTCGATCGTGGATGGTGGCAGCTATATGGCCACCTGCTGGGTTGATAAGGAAGGCGACATTAACGTGTTGGACAAAGAGGGTGTAGCCCTGGAAGCGCCAGAGTATGACGCGGATGGAAAGGTCTCTCTTAACGATTGAAGAGCCAGGGGGTAGGCCTTCTCCTGCCCCCTTTTTTTAATCGTCCATTTCGTCAACGTCAAACTGCCCGGTTAATCTGCGTCTGATATGAGACCAGGACATGCCGGTTGCCAGAATAAGCGACAGTAAAATGAGCGCCAGATAAGTCACCACGCTGGTGGATTCCAGACTTATCAGCCCCATATCTACAAACAGCCAGATAATTGCCGCAAACAGCGCTACTCCCAGCGAAATACCCAAAACGCCCATAGACTGGAATGTTGCCCGCAAATAAATTATCCAGGCAATCAGCAATATAAGGCCAACCACTGCAATCTCAGGACCTAACTCTGTGCCCTCGGCCATAACCCAGGACACATAGGAATATGCCGTGGGGTTGTAGGTGCCAAATACCAGTGCCAATGCGAAGAGCCAGCGACCGATAAAACTGAAAGCGGTGAATTCTGTAGCCATGTGATTGTCCATTTGTTTAGCAATTTTATTTTGTTAACGCTAAATGATCGAATGTGAAAGGGCAAGCGCAACGCACTCTCCTTGGAAAAATGGTCTTCCATAGCGACCCTGCGGTATCTCCTGTATCATTTTTTGCTTCTTCGGGTGAGCATCACGACGCCAGTTTTTTGTTACATTGGAAAAGCTGGAGTTTATACACCATCCCATGATTCCTGGAAGTGACAGTATGATGAACCTGCTTTTGAAAATGTTGGATATTGAGTTGCCTATTATCCAGGCTCCCATGGCTGGAGTTCAGGGCAGCGCTCTGGCTGCGGCGGTATCGGGTGCAGGAGGCCTCGGTTCGTTGCCATGTGCAATGCTTGATGTTGAAGCAGTGCGCAGTGAGATGAGCGTGATACGCCAGCACACGATGAAACCTGTAAATCTCAATTTCTTTTGTCACACAATGCCGCAGGCGGATGTGCAGTTGGAGACGAAATGGCGCAGTCAACTTGGCCGATATTATCGGCAATATGGTATAGACGAACAGAGTCTTAAAACGGGTGCAGTGCGAACGCCTTTTACCGAATCTTCCCTGCGTTTGTTGGCGGAGTTGACGCCGGCAGTGGTGAGCTTTCATTTTGGTTTACCCGAGGAAAAGTTACTGGACAGCGTAAAGGCTTTGGGGATTAAAATTCTGGCATCAGCCACGACAGTGCAAGAAGCGCTTTGGCTGGAAAATCGCGGCGTAGATGCAATTATTGCCCAAGGGATAGAAGCGGGGGGGCATCGCGGTATGTTTTTGTCCACTGACCTGGCCACACAGATGGGTACGTTTTCTTTGCTTCCCCAAATTGTTCACGCGGTGGGCCTGCCAGTTATTGCAGCCGGTGGAGTCGCAGATGCTCAAGGTGTTAGAGCAGCGCTTGATCTCGGTGCCAGTGCAGTGCAAATGGGTACGGCATTTTTGCTTTGTAGCGAATGTAATACCAGTGTGTTGCACCGTGAGGCGCTCATGAGTGAGGCGGCTGGCCACACTGCAATCACCAATGTGTTTTCGGGACGGCCAGCCCGCAGCATTGTTAATCGTTTGGTGAGTGAGCTTGGCCCAATCAATGAACAGGTCCCGGCATTTCCACTGGCCGGTGCTGGAACAGCGCAGTTGCGGTCCCTGGCAGAAAAGGAAGGTTGCGCAGACTTTACACCGCTGTGGTGTGGTCAGAACGCGTCAGGCTGCAAAGAAATTTCAGCGACTGAGTTGGTGCGGGAGCTGGCCCAGGGCGCTCAAACCGACTGATTCGCTAGTTCAGGACAAGTACGTCTGCTTCCGTGTGGTCCAGTATTCTCTCGGAGGTATTGCCGATTACCTGCCCCTTGATCCCCGTTCTTCCAACGGTACCTATAATGATCAAATCCACCCCTAGTTCATCCGCGGTTCCAGTGACGGCCGCGGCGGGAGTCCCTTCGACCACGTGAATATGTTCTACCGGAGCCCCGCAAAGATCAGACAATGCCGTCTCGCCGGGGGGGTTATTGCGGTCCAGAAAAGCATTCACAAAGTGAGCATCTGAGCCGTAGGCGTCGGTAAAGCTCTGGGCAAATCCGATGATCTGGTTATTCAGTTTTATATGGGCGACATCAGTTGACTGACTGTTGATGGCCGCCAATATTCGGCGGTGTTTCCAATCGCGAAAATTCTTGATCATAAGCACCGGGCACGGTGACAATCTTAGCAATGTCCAATCCGAGGTGAGCCTAAGTTCGCGGTGTACGTCGCTGTGTTCGAAGGAATTTTTGAAAATCATGGAGGCGCTGCACCTGGCTGCCGCTTGTGCTACCTGACTGCTCCATTCGTCGGCCCAGTCAATTTCGGTATTTGCCTCCACACCAAGATCTTCGGCGCGTTTCACCAGAGTCTTCAGGATCGCTCGAAAGCGGCCTTCTATGGCGTCCTGGCCATCATCCCCATAGCTGTCGTTCAGGCAGGCATATAGATGCAATCGAGCGCCGGTAAGGCATGCGGACTCTAATCCCCGTTCAAAGGCGGGTTGATCGTCCCGGGTGGGGTCAATGACCACCATTATTTTGCTTAAAGACACGGTGTGACCTCAATTTCCGAATTATGAGGTTGTAGTTTGCGCCGATGTGTCTTGCGGTAAATTGACCCGTATCAAGGAAATAGCGGTCTTTATTTACACAATCCGCCGCCCAGGTATTTGTATGGTTCACAGTTGTAAATTAGTCTGCCTGCTTCCCCGTGTTGCCAGTCAAGCGGCTTTAAAGCGTATGCTGGTGGCATGCCAGGCGCGGCCGTATCCTGTGTTTCTTCAAATTTTCTCGGATAGCTGACCCAGTCCAGAGGGGCGCGCCAGCCAGGGGGGGGCACGAGCTCGGAACGGGTGCCGGCAACCGGGTATAAAGTTCGCCAATAATGAATTTATTCTGCCAGCCTGGTGACTACATCGGGAAATTCCGCAGCAAGGTTATTGTATTCATTAGGGTCATCATTAATGCGAAAAAGATAGTTGGTAACGGTGGCCGAGAGCAGTCCCTGCTGTATCTCCTGAACCAGTTTCCAATGGTCGTTGAAGGCGGTCAACATGAAAGAACCTCTAATCGGTGTTTCCGAAGCGAAATAGATCATATCTGAGCGAGGTGCCGGCTTGCCATCGCGCAGAGCAGGCCAAAGGTTTTTGCCATCGAGTTTGAAGGTTTCATTACCGGGTTTAATTCCAGCGCTGGCGGCCAGTGTTGGAAAAACGTCCATCGCAGTCATAATGGAGTCCATTTTCTCCCCAGCCTTGAGTTGATCCGGCCAGCGAATCAGGGACACGGCGCGAATGCCTCCCTCCCAGGTTTCGCCCTTGCCGCCGCGCAAAGGGTAGTTGTCGGCGCCGCCGGTGGCGTAAGCTGCACCGCCGTTGTCACTAAAGAACAAGACGATGGTGTTGTCAGCTATACCCTCGTTGTCCAGAGTATCCATCACCTGGCCAATGGCCTGGTCCATGCCATCCACCACTGCGGCATACATTGGCCGCGCACTGGCTTGCATCATTAGTTTGCTCATTTTGCGCGTTTCGTCGGTGTTCTTGCTGCGGGCAATTGTCCGGGTATCTTCCAAATCGGCGTATTTTTCCTTGAGCTCCCGGGGCGCGTCCAGGGGTGTATGTGGCGCGATGAAAGGCATATAAACGAAAAAAGGCTTATTTTTGTCTCGGCTTTTTATGTAACGTGATACTTCGTCAGCGAGCAGAAAGGTCTCATAGCCGTCGGCTTCTATCGAAACACCATTTTGCTGGAAGTCCTTACCGCCCTGATTCCCAAAGGGAGGGAAGTAGCCTACCTCGGTGTGCAGGTGCCCATAAAAATGCTCAAAGCCGCGCTCATTTGGGTGGTAGGCTTGAAGTGCATGGCCCAGGTGCCACTTTCCAACCATCGCTGTTTGGTAGCCCGCGGCCAGAAAGCTCTCGGGCATAAAGTGCTCCATCGGATGAATACCGATGTTATGCCACGGCATGATCACACCATAGGCGACCCCCAAGCGTATCGGGTCTCTGCCGGTCATCAGGGCGGCCCGGGTTGGGGAGCAGATAGGGGTGGTATAAAAGCGTGACAGTTCTACGCCCTGGGCTGCGAGTTTATCCAAAGATGGCGTGTCGATTGGGCCTCCGTGAAAGCCCACATCATTCCAACCCAGATCATCAGCTACCATCACGATAATGTTGGGTTTTTCAGCACCCAGGGCCAAAGATGTTGTTACTGCCAGAAAGAGCACTAACAGCGCTGGTGTTATTTTCCACATAAAATCCGCTCCAGAGTTTAGGCTAAGCGGATAATATTGTAGCCCCGATCGTAATCACATGCCCTGAACGGCCAGAATACCGTAGCGCAGGGCAGGGCAGGGCAGTGTTAGTGAACGAGATCCTTGTAGGCGTGCCAGGTGGCGTGGCCCAACAGCGGAAACACGATGATCATGCCTACCAGGTAGGTGGCAAATCCCAATACAACCAGCCCGACGATCAAGGTTCCCCATACCAACATGGCGGGCAGATCTCTCATGGTCACCCGCAAACTGGTGCGGATTGCCGTTCGCGCATCGACATTGTTTTCAACAATCATGGGCACAGCGACCACCGACAGGGCAAACACGATACATGCCAGCATGCCACCGCTAACAATATAGGCAGTGAGCTGTGTGGCGCTGACCTGGCGCAAAACATCTCCCCACACAGTTGCTTGCAGGCTTGGCGCAACACTGCCGTAAGTGCCGTAAAGAATCGCGCTGGAGGCCAGAAACCAAACAACCCCCAATAGCAGCAAGGTGTTGGCAAAAGTCATAAGATTGTGGCGATGGCCACGCAGTGCTCGTAACGAGGTTGTAAAGTCTGCGGTTTCGCCAGTAGATTGGCGGCGGGACAACTCACATAGCCCTGCGGTCATAATCGGGCCGACCAGCAAAAATACTGAAATGGTGAAGGCGATGAAAAACGGGTGACGTTCGTATGCCAGAATTAATGCACCCATCACCGTCACCAGCCAGCCATAGGCCAGGCTTGCTCCGGCGTGGTGAATGAAATCGTCCCAGCCTTTGCCCAGCCAGATAAAAGGCCGCGATAGTGGAACGCGATGAATCGAAAATGGGTTTGAATGCTGTTGTACCGTTGCCATGACAATTTCTCCTCGCGGACGGGGTCCGCATACATAGATGGGCCCTATGCGGGAGGTCGGGAAGTTGCGTGCGGGTCTCGGCCAATCCGCGTAGCTAAAGAGTTTGGCAGCGAAAAATCCATTAAGTTTCCGAAATTGCCCAATCATCTCAGCTTTAGCCGGTAAAAAGCGCTCCCATCACCCGGCTTCGAGATTCCCGGAGCGCTAAGTTATTGTTATTTCAGGTGTAGGGTGAGGAATTGCGCGAGTTCTGTGTAGGCTTGAATGGACTCAGGAGAGCTTGCCAGAAGGGCGTATTCAGCGTGCGAAAGAGCCTCGTAAACATTCAGGTCTGCTATTACACCGGCACTGCGCAACTTGCGGTGGGTGCGTGCTGTGTCGCTGAGGAACAAATCCCGGGTGCCGGTTACGAGGTAGGTTGGCGGGAAACCGGCAAAATCTCCATACACCGGTGATATAAGCGGGTTCTTCAGATCTTCCCCATTGGCATAAAGGATTGCGGCGGCTCCGAGTAATCCGTCATAGGTAACAAGTACGCGGTCGAGTCCTTCGTTGGTGTATAGGGTGTCGCCAGTCTTTGACAGGTCAGCCCAGGGTGTTCCACCGTAAATAGCGCCAGGCACCGGAAGGCCCAGGTTCTTGAGCTGGTGCACGGTGGCCAGCGACAGTCCGCCACCCGCTGATGTGCCCCCGATGGCCAGCGTGCTGGCGGGATGTTTCTCAATCAGCGCTTTATAGACGGCGACTACATCATCAAGGGCCGCTGGAAATGGATGCTCTGGCGGCATTCTGTAGTCTATAGCGATAGCTGGAATTCCTGAAAAAGAGGCTATTAATGCGGCTTCTTCCACGCTGGATTCGCCGCCTCTAAAAACATAGGCCCCACCGTGTATAGAGATAAAAAGATGGCTGGAGTGACGCGGTGATACGGCGTTCGGCGTCACATAGTAAATGGGAACATCGGCTATAGTGCCTGGCTCAATCTTTACTTTGGCCCGTTTCTCGAGCTCGGCTAAGTTGATTGTATCGACCGCTTTTCTTTGCGCAATGACGGCTTTCCACTGCGCCTCGTTTTGTGGGTAAGCCCTACGGCTGGATACGTCAGGTGTGGGTGAGCCGGCAATGCTGTTGCGTAGCATTTCGCCGGCGCCGGCTGGTGGTGGAACAATCCGCGTTTCGATTTGCCAGTTATTTGCCTCTTGCGCCAGAGCAACATTGGCCGCGATGAAAGTAAGTGCAATTGCGAAAGACTGTAAAACTTGAATGGATCGGCTCATGGCTGATAGTCCAGATTATTGTTGCCCGATATCATACCTCTTCAGCGCAAATTGGTTAAACTCTAGTGCATGTGCAGTTATATCGGGGGCAAATGAGTGGACAAGCAGACCGCCATAACACTAAACAAGCGATTGTTGCAGAATCTGAAAGCGCGTACCACTGATCAGGCAGCGCAGGAATTACAGATGCCGGCAGACGCCTTTTTTTGTGAGCAACGTTTTGCCTGTGAAATTGAAAAGCTGTTTCTGCAGGTTCCGCAGCCCGTCGCCTTTTCAGCTGAAATACCCGATCCGGGAAGCTATTTTGCCCTGGACGTCCTCGATATTCCGATCGTGTTAACACGATCGGAATCGGGGCAGCTCAATGCGTTTCTCAATGTTTGCTCCCATCGGGGCGCAAAAGTGGCCGATGGCCACGGTAAAAAGTCCCGCATGGTTTGTCGATTTCATGGCTGGGCGTATTCACTGGAGGGGCAGTTAACCGGGCGGCCGGGCGAAGACTGCTTTTCAAGCTCAAAAAAAAGCAGCGAATTAACCCGCTTGCCGGTTTCTGAAAAGTATGGAATTGTGGTGGTGGGTATCGATCCCATTTGCACGCAAGCTAGTGTGGACAGCGCATTGAATGAGTTGGGTGAGGAGCTTGGTAATTTTCAATTCGCACAGTATCAGGCCATCGATCGCAAACACTTTTTTGTGAACGCCAACTGGAAGTTGGTGACGGACCTTAGTCTGGAAAGTTACCACTTCAATACCCTGCATCGCGATAGTTTGGCCCCCGTATTGGCACCAAACGCTGTGGTGGATACTTATGACAGACACAGTCGTTGGGCGTTTCCGCTAAAGTCGATTGACCGCCTGACGGAGCTCGACGAGAGTGAATGGCCGGACTCAATAGAGGGTTCGTGTACGTATACGCTCTATCCCGGTGTTATGGTTATAGTGAACGCTTCGGGGGCACAAATGATTCGCGCCGAACCTGGGCCAGTGCCGGGACAGTCCCGGGTAATCTATACCGGTATCGGTGGCCCCAAATGTTCAATGGAGGACGCCGCTCAAGCCTATGGTTTTGGCGGCGACATTTTTGAAAAAGAAGATTTACCGGTGGCGCAAGAATGCCAGCGAGGATTGGAAATTGGTAAGCGCGATTTATTACTGGGTAAAAACGAACCATTACTGCAGTTTTGGCACCGTCTTTGGAATGATGCAATACGACAATAAGGATTACTGACTATGATGACATTTTTTCTACGATTTACCGGTGTGGTATTTGCTTCTTATGGGGCCTATCTATGTTTTAACCCGCAGTTCCTGGTCGACCTGTTAGAGATAGGGGCTTCCATTCCCGCCAAGGTTGAAGTGCGAGCCATGTACGGTGGGCTACAGTTGGGAATTGGTTTGTTTCTGTTGTGGGGCGCTCAGCGGGCTCCGATTCAACAGCAAATAGCCTGCGCTGCAATGATTGCGTGTTTTGCCGGGCTTGCCGGCGGACGGGGCGTGGGCATGCTAATAGACGGTGGCGACAGCTATAACCTGCCGGCCTTAATTTATGAAACTGCCAGCTTGTTGATATCTGTTTTTCTTTACTATAAGCATGCGGGTAAAGAAAACCTCCAGAATTAGGGGTTTTGGGGCTTTCCAATGATTAACTGCCAATTGGCGAATCATCCTCTGCCACCAAACGGCAGTGTTGCGGCACCAAGCAGCGGTTGTTAGCCGTGTGATAGCGTTTACGGCAGTGAACGACACAAAGCGGTCGAAACCTTGTGGTATCGTATAGGGCAGAAAACGACTCAAACCGAACGGTCATGAAAATCTCCATTTTTGGTTTTTCATGATAAATTTTTTCATTAGTAAACTGTTAAGCGTCATGGAGACGACCTCATGAACTGGGAAGCCCTTGGGGCAATAGGTGAACTCGTTGGGGCGACTGCTGTTGTTGCAACTCTTGCGTATTTGTCTGTCCAAATCCGATTTGCGAAGATATGAGCAGCCGACATTTCTCGGCTCTCTAGAGCGGATGGTGTACGTGAGACATTGCAAGCGATGTCTCACGATCCTCAATTGCGTAAGAACTGGATCGCGTCATCTGGACTCGAAAGCGAATATCAGCGATTGGGCGAAAGGTTAAACACGGACCTTGATGGAGCCTTCCAAATCGACTTCATGTGTCAGAGCTGGATGTGGTTGCACTGGGGTCAGTTCAGTAGCACTACGACTGAAGATGACATTGAAGAGCTAAAACGCTTGATAGGCGTATTCTACTCAAATCCACCACTGTCTATTTGCTGGAACGAAAGTCCATTCGATAAAGGATTGGTTGAACCCAAATTTGTTGAGTTCGTTAACGAGGCAGTGGAGAGCCATCGGATGAAAATACAACGAGATGACGCCTAACAAAGCGTTCAACACTGACTCTTGATCACTCACGCACCTTTCTACCGCAAGCCAAGCTCGTGTTGAGGGGCAGGTTAACGCGACGTTAATGACAGGCCGTTCCTGGCACAACACTCACAAGCAAAGCTCAATGCGGTTGCTCGCCAGCTCAACGAACGACCGAGAAAAACGTTACACTACGAATCACCGGCGGAGCGATTTAGCCAGTGTGTTGCGTCGACGGATTGATATCACACCTACTAGGAGACATTAGCTCTATAATATGGTTTTAGGCAGCTAACGACTCCAAGCGGTCTTTAGGCTAGACTTTG
>JBALVT010000209.1:0-7284 GCA_036961345.1 Halioglobus sp. | reverse complement strand
ATCGTATCCAGGCCACGAATCTGACGTTCCATAGAGCGACGAATAGCTTCGTTGTATGACAGAACACAAATATCGAGACCATTTGTGTCATGTTCAAGCAGATAGTGTTTAACCTTCTTCTGCAATTCCATATCGTGAGCACGCTCCGGATCCAGCCAGAATATGGCGGGTGTATCGGACTGCCGTGCGCGAGTCACTGCCAGCTTAACCCAGTCTTTTACTGCCTCATCCTTGGTCTGACAGGCTCGCCAAATATCGCCAGTTTCTACATCATGCTGGGTCAAAACAGCGCCGTCTGAGGCAACTACCCGCATTGTTCCGGCCTCGGAAATCTCAAACGTTTTGTCGTGCGAACCATATTCTTCGGCTTTTTTGGCCATCAAACCGACATTGGGCACCGTACCCATTGTCGTTGGGTCAAAGGCGCCGTGGGTTTTGCAAAAATCAATCACCTCCTGATAAATGCGCGCATAAGTGCTTTCAGGCATAACAGCTTTAGTATCTTTCAATTTACCGTCGGGGCCCCACATCTGCCCGGAGCTGCGAATCATTGCCGGCATTGATGCATCGACAATCACATCACTGGGTACGTGTAGGTTGGAGATACCCTTCACTGAATCCACCATGGCCATTTCCGGGCGAGTCGCGTAACAGGCCTGAATATCTTCTTCAATTTCCTCACGTTTCGAGCGTGGTAGTGAAGCGATTTTGTCGTAAACACTGCCCAATCCATTGTTTGGGTTCACACCCAGCTTGGCAAAAAGTTCTCCGTGTTTTTCAAACAGGTCCTTGTAAAACACAGTAACTGCATGACCAAACACGATGGGATGAGAGACTTTCATCATGGTAGCTTTAACGTGCAACGACCACATCACTCCGGTCTCCTTAGCGTCTTCGAGGCTGTGCTCAAAAAATTCCCGGAGTTTACTCGAGCTCATAAACATACTGTCGAGGATTTCACCCTCTTCAAGGTGCAGTTCCTTTTTAACCTCAACATTGCCCTGGCCGTCGACAAACTCTATGCGCACATCACCTTGTGCCGCCATAGTCAAAGATGCCTCTGAAGAGAAAAAGTCACCGCCATTCATAAAGTCAGCATGGGTACGCGAGGCCTTGCTCCACTTGCCCATGGAGTGCGGGAACTTGCGCACAAATGCTTTTACCGCCGGCGGCGCGCGACGATCGGAGTTACCTTCTCGCAGAACCGGGTTAACCGCACTGCCAAGAGATTTGCCGTAGGTTTTTTGAATAGCCTCTTCTTCGTCATTCTGAGGAATCTCAGGGTAGTCCGGGATTGCGTAACCCTGGGCCTGTAATTCGGCGATGCAATCTTTGAGCTGGGGGATAGAGGCGCTGATATTGGGGAGTTTGATGATATTGGCCTTTGGGTCCTGAGTAAGTGCGCCCAGAAACGCCAGACCGTCATCCACCTGCTGGTCTGCGGTTAATTTTTCTGGGAACGACGACAGGATGCGACCGGCCAATGAAATATCGCTAATTTTAACGTCAATCCCTACTGCCGAGGTAAATACCCTGACAATAGGCAAAAGAGAGCATGTCGCCAGGGATGGTGCTTCATCCGTGAGCGTGTAATAGATAACCTGATTGTTTGTAGTCACATTTAGTCCTGTCGTTGTTAGGTTTAGTCGATCAATGTCATTCTAATTTATTTTCATATCGTCAAAAGGCGATTTAAGGTCCAGATTCACGGCTTTCCCGGCGATCTTTATTTCATGCGCCGCCAGCTCCACGTCGTTATCGCCCAGAACATTGTGATCAAATTTGTATACCGGTTTTTCTGTGCCGGCGATCATATTGTTATCATAATCAAGCTGTCGCTCCCGCACAGCCTCATTGGCCTTCTCCCAGGTCTTCCACTCTGAGGCCGAATAGCGAGCTTGCATCATCTTGCGCGCAACGCTCGGGCTCAACAGTGTACCAGTGGCGTTGTTGCCGCCAAAGCCTTTTGAGTTAATCACGGTGTAATCCAGCTTATCTGGATCAACTTGCCGGTGTTTGCTGCTCAATTGCAGGTGATCGTGAAACACATCGTCTGCAACAGCATCTATGGTATTGATCCCGGGTATTAGTCCGTGGCGCCAAACACCCAGGGTAGACGTTACCTGGTCACCCGATGCCGAGCCAAGAGAATGGCCAATATAACTCTTAAGCGCCGCCACAGGCCACGCTTCTATGCCGAACGCCTTTGCGGTCTCATTGAGAATTTTCGACTCGGTGACCCGATTCTGGGGCGTGCCGGTACCATGCGCCTGCACCAGCCCGCAATTGCGCACCGATTCTTCCCCGACAATTGCCCGCGCTGCGGCTACTGCCTTGGCTACGGTGATGTAATTGCCAACGCCGGGGCCAGAGATTGATTTTTTGTGGCCATCGGCATTCACAAAGACATCTATTGCAGCGCCAAAGGTGGTTGCGCCCAATTCCATCGCCAGTTGGTCATCAAAAAGTACGATCATTTGGGCCGACTCTGCGATAGTAAAGCCGCAGTTCTCAGCAAATGGACGACAGGCTCTGCGATGATCTGGTTCCTGATCCAAAGGCACCCCATCCAATAGTCGCAGGCCCTTATCCGCTGCGAGCGCGCCCATAGCGGCGTAACCTTCCATAACTTCCGGATTAATCGGTGCTTCCGCCGAGCCTATAAAGGCCACGCGACTGCGCCCGCTTTGTATATCTTCTATGCCATGGCGCAGGTTATACAGGAACGACGCGCAGGCACCCAGCGCAGCCCCAGTGGCGCCAAGGCTTCCCAAAACATAGGCATTGACAAAATCAGCAGGCATTTCGGCAAGCCCCAATGGACAATATTTTGACGTGACTTTAAGACCGTTATAGCGCGATTTAACCATGCCACCCAGCCCCGGTGAGTCCAGCTGGCCCATGGCACTGCCCGCATAAACACTCACTTCATCGACACTGACATGCTCTAGCATCGCGTCAAAACTGATTCCCACACTTCCCAAAGCATCAGAAGCGGCATATACCATCATTTGCAAACCTCTGGGATGGCTTCGCGACGCGTACAGCGTGCCGGGCTCAAACCCGGTGGGCAATTGGCCGGCGGCCTTCACTTCGAACTCGCGAACTGACGGCAGGAAAAAGTCCTGCTCCCCCTCAATTTGCACGTTCACATGGGTCACGGAGGTTGGAGATACCTTCCAACCCGGTGGTATGACGTCCGGCAAGTTCTGGTTTTTGATATTAAAGCTGATAGGCTTACCGTAACTGTCGGTGGGAAACCGCCTGTTCCAGGGTACGGCATCAACATCAAAATGATTTTTTTCAACACGACGAATCAGGGTGTGGTCGAGAATAAACTGCTCCTGGCCCGAGGCGCTCTCTAGCCCCATGAGCGTCGCCAAAGATGCCAGGGTCCGATCGCGATCAATTTGCGGCAGCGCCGACTCTACCATTCGGTTATAGGCGTGAAATCCAGAACTCCGACCCGCGGCGTTAACCCCGCCAAAGCCTACGATGACTGGTAATCTATGTTTACTCATGAATGATTTCTCTGTCGCTGCGGATTTACGCTGATAAGACCCAATACTAACGGCAGGACAACAACTCTCGATAGGTTATTTGTGACATCAATTGTGGTATTTTGGCCAATATACAACGTGAGAGATGCCCATGTACCACGCCGCTACCGTCCTGTACCCAAGCGCACTGGCTTCGAGTATCACCTTGCCAATGGAAATTTTGCAAGCTGCAAGCCAAATGGCCAGCACCGGCCGGCGAGCCCGCCCGCAAGTGAACTTCGTGATGGCCGGCCCAGACAGACACTGGATGAACCTCAATAGTGGCATCAAACTCAAACCCGACCTGGCCTTAAAAGAATTACCACCGCCAGACCTGCTTATACTGCCGGCAATATGGCGAAACCCCCTACCTACCATTAAGGCGTCTGCTGAGTTAATAGCCATCCTTCCCGAGATCGCGGCAACCGGAGCGCGCATTTGCAGTGTAGGTACCGCCAGCTGCCTGCTCGCTGAAGCCGGACTACTGCGCGGTAAACCCGCCACGACTCATTGGAACTACTTTGAGCGTTTTGCGAAGCGGTATCCAGACGTAGAACTAAAAACCCGTCACCTGATCACCCAGAGCAACAATATCTACTGTGTCGGCAGTGTAAACTCGATTGCTGATTTAATGATCCATATCGTGGAAGACTGGTTTGGAAGCCGTGTGGCCAGGGCCGTTGAAAACCAGTTTTCACCGGAAATACGCCTGTCATTCAATGCTGCTGCATACCAGAATACGGCAAGCAGTTCCCACCACGACGAAACCGTCCTCGAGGGCCAACTATGGCTGCAGGAACATCTTTCGGGCTCTTTAAACATTCAGGATCTGGCGGCGCACCTGGGGCTGAGCAGCCGAACCTTGAATCGCCGTTTTAATCAGGCGACCGGGCTTAGCCCCAATGCCTACTTACAGACTTTACGCATTACCACGGCAAAAGATTTACTGCGCAGCAGTAATTTAACGATTAGCGAAGTAGCCTGGCAGGTGGGGCTACAGGACGTCAGTTACTTTTCACAGTTTTTTAAAACTCACAACGGCATGACACCTCTCCAATACCGGGAAGCCGCCAGAGGCAAATTATTTGCCCTTAAGGAATAAGTAACAACGCCGTGCTCCAGTTGAGATAAAGGGCCTGTTGTGGCTAAATAGGCGCCCTTCCCAACGGCGAGTGCTACAAAATGCGCCGCTAACGAAACCCTTACAACTCTTAAATTTCGGAAGATTATCATGGGCAAAGATTCAGTAGTTATTGTAGATGGCGCACGTACTCCTATGGGTGGGCTACAGGGTAGCCTGGCGGGAGCGACCGCACCCGAGCTGGCAACCACTGCTATTGCAGCGGCTGTCGAGCGCAGCGGAGTGGCTGCAGCTGACATCGACGAGGTATTCATGGGCTGTGTTTTACCTGCCGGACTGAAGCAGGGCCCCGCGCGCCAGGCAGCCATTGGCGCAGGTATCCCCGACGCTACCGGAGCGGTGACACTGAACAAGCTCTGTGGCAGTGGCATGCAGGCAACAATCTTCGGCTACGACAGTATCGTTGCTGGCACCAATAAAATCGTTGTTACCGGCGGTATGGAAAGCATGACCAATGCCCCTCACTTGCTACCCGGGGCGCGCAGCGGCGTGCGCAGTGGTCATGCCACCATGTACGACCATATGTTTATCGACGGTCTGGAAGACGCCTACACCGGCAGAGCCATGGGCACATTTGCCCAGGAAACAGCCAATGAACGCGGTCTGACCCGGGAACAAATGGACGAGTTTGCTCTGGAATCACTCAGCCGAGCCAAAAAGGCCATTGATGAAGGCTCCCTGAAGGCGGAAACCGCCGCGGTAACTATCTCCACTCGCAAAGGAGACGTCGTCGTCACAGATGACGAACAACCCCATAAAGCGATGGTCGAGAAAATACCCGGGCTACGCCCTGCCTTTGCCAAAGACGGCACTATCACCGCCGCCAATTCCAGCTCTATTTCAGATGGTGCCAGTGCACTTGTCTTGATGTCTGAAGATGAAGCCAACAGCCGCGGGCTTAAGCCCATGGCCAGAATCGTCGGTCATTCCCGCCACAGCCAAAAACCTGCCGAGTTTACCATCGCCCCCATTGGCGCTATGAACAAATTGTTCGAAAAAACCGGCTGGAGCAAAGATGACGTTGACCTGTTCGAAATCAATGAGGCCTTTGCCATGGTCACAATGTTGGCTATTGCGGACCTTGATCTAGACCACGCCAAGGTCAATGTTCACGGTGGTGCATGCGCACAGGGACACCCAATTGGCTCCACCGGATCGCGAATCATTGTCAGTTTGATGTATGCCCTCAAGCAATATGGCAAAAAACGTGGTGTCGCCGCACTTTGTATTGGCGGCGGTGAAGCAACCGCTGTCGCTATTGAGATGCTTTAAAACTATTGTTTGCACAACATTTTGTGGATGAGGCAACATCATGGCACTAAGTAGTATTCCGGAAATCATAGACGACATCCGTGAAGGCAAGATGGTCATCCTGATGGATGATGAAGATAGGGAAAACGAGGGCGATCTAATCATCGCCGCGGAAGCGGCGACACCGGAGATCATCACCTTTTTCTCGACAGAGGCCTGCGGTCTTATTTGCATGCCTATCATGCCCGAGCGTGCCCGACAATTGCAGTTACCACTCATGGTTCGGGACAACCGCTCCCAACATGAAACCAACTTTACGGTGTCTATCGATGCCGCCGATCGCAAAGGCCCGGGGATCAGCTCTGTGCAGCGCGCACACACCGCAAGACAGGCGGTCGCTGCCAATGCCAAACCTTCGGATATTATTCAGCCGGGCCACATTTTCCCGCTTGTTGCCAAACCTGGCGGCGTACTGCGACGGGCAGGACACACCGAAGCTGGGGTTGACCTGGCTAGAATGGCCGGCTTCGAACCGGCTGCGCTCATTGTTGAAATCATGAACGAAGACGGCACCATGGCGCGCAGACCCCAGTTAGAAGAATTCGCCGTCAAGCACAATTTAAAAATGGGCACGATTGCCGACTTGATCGAATATCGCGCCCTGCACGAACAATCGGTGGAATTGCACTCAAGCAAAGCTGTGCAAACAGAGTTCGGTGAATTTCAGCTACATACCTTTGCCGACCAAATCGACGATACCGTGCACTACGCCCTCACCCGAGGTGAAATGAGCGAGAGCCAGGACACCCTGGTGCGCGTGCAAACTATTAATACCCTGCGAGATGTTCTGGGCACCCAGCTAGAAGGCGCAGCCCCGGGGTGGTCTTATCGCAAAGCGATGCAGGAAATCGCCGAAAAAGGCCATGGCGCGGTGGTGCTAATTGGACAACACATTAGCGCTGAACAAAGCTTGGAGGAGGTAGACCAATTCCCGGGTGCGGCAACAATCACCAACACAGAATCCCACAACATTCAGAACTACCGGGTGATCGGTACGGGCTCGCAAATCCTCAAGCGTTTGGGTATAGGCAAAATGTTGTTGATGTCAGCGCCTATTCACTTTAACGCCCTTTCCGGATTCAATCTGGAAGTGACAGAATTCATACAACCTGATTAGTGCTTGCGAAAATTCGGGGCACGCTTTTCCATAAAAGCAGTTATCGCTTCGATGTTTTCCTCAGAGCCTGCCTGTCTCTCCATGGCCGCTTGCTCAAATTCGAAAGCGGCATCTATGGCCGCTTTGTGTGGCAAACGCAAACACGCTTTTATTTCCTTAAGTGAATTTACCGGCCA
>JBALVT010000208.1:0-7376 GCA_036961345.1 Halioglobus sp. | reverse complement strand
GGCCCGCTTTGGGGTGTCAACCAAACCTGGACGATTAAGGTCCTCACCAACCGCCTCAATAATACGTGCCCAATTTTCTTCCACGGATGGTTCTCCAATACGCCATAAAAAAACAGCTGCCCCTGAGGTGCGCTGCGCGGCTGTCGATAGTAGCAACCCCCAACAGGGTACGCAATCAAGAGGCTGGTCACGAACCGGCATCGATGCGGTATAATCGTGTCATGGAAACCATCTTAAAATCCGAAAACGAGCCTTCCACCGTCGGTGAAGCATTGGAATACTGTGCACGGACGCTGGAACAAAGTGATGTGTTTTTCGGCCATGGTACCGATAATCCCTGGGACGAGTCCGTGCAGCTGGTTCTTTCGATAGCCAGCTTGGCACACGATTCCGGTCAGGAAGTTCTCCCTCATCCGTTGCACACTAAACAGCTGGCTCGTATACAGGAACTATTACAGCTGCGAATTGGCGAGCATATCCCGTTACCCTATTTATTGGGACGAGCATGGTTTGCCGGGCTGGAATACCTCAGTGATCGGCGCGCAATAATCCCGCGATCACCCATCGCGGAGCTTATTCTGAATGGTTTTGCACCCTGGTACAGTGGTCCGCTACCCTCGCGAGTGCTCGATCTGTGCTGCGGTGGCGGTTGCATCGGCTTGGCTACTGCACACTATTTTCCATCGGCTAAAGTTGACCTGGTTGATATGGATGAGCAGGCACTGGCACTGGCGCAGGAAAATGCGCGTTATCTTGGCGTAGAAGAGCAAACCTCCATTATGGCGTCAGATCTTTTTCAGTCGATTCCCGGCAGACGATACGACCTGATTCTCAGCAATCCACCTTACGTTGACGCGCAGGACCTGGCGACAATGCCGGCAGAATTCCATCACGAGCCACCTTTGGCTCTGGGGTCTGGCCCCGACGGGCTTGCGCTCACTCGGATTATCCTGGCCCAGGCCGTAAACCACCTTAATCCCCAGGGTTTACTTATAGTCGAGGTGGGCAATAGTGCTGCCGCACTGGAGGACGCTTATCCAACAGTACCTTTCACCTGGCTGGAATTTGAAAACGGCGGCCACGGGGTCTTTGCGCTCAGTGCAAAAGAGCTGCAAGAATTCAGCGCAAGCTTTGCCCGATAAGTTTATAATGGCGACCTTTGAAATCAAAGAATAGTAGGGCACATGGCGGGCAATAGTATTGGCAAACTTTTCACAGTCACCAGCTTTGGCGAAAGTCATGGCAAGGCCTTGGGCTGCATCGTCGACGGCTGCCCTCCGGGTCTGGAGCTTGACGCTTCTGATTTGCAACATGATTTGGACAGACGAAAACCCGGTACCTCACGTTTTACCACGCAACGCCGGGAAGATGACGAGGTAAAAATATTGTCCGGCGTGTTTGAGGGCAAAACTACGGGCACCTCCATTGGCATGGTTATCGAAAATACAGATCAGCGTTCCAAGGATTATACCAACATTGCCAATACGTTCCGCCCGGCCCATGCTGACTATACCTACACGCAAAAATACGGGTTCCGTGATTACCGCGGCGGCGGCCGCGCATCAGCCAGAGAGACCGCCATGAGAGTCGCTGCGGGGGGCATCGCCAAGAAATTCCTGGCCACTCGTTACGGCATTCAAGTTCGTGGGTATCTGGCGCAACTGGGGCCGATCAAAGCGGAAGTGATCGATTGGGATGTTGTGGAAACCAACCCTTTCTTCTGCCCGGATTCATCCAAAATAGCTGAAATGGAAAGCTATATGGGTGCCCTCAACAAGCAGGGAGATTCAATCGGCGCACGTATTAACGTAGTCGCCTCCGGCATCATGCCCGGGGTAGGCGAACCCGTGTTCGACAGGCTAGACGCAGACATCGCCAGTGCAATGATGGGAATCAATGCAGTTAAAGGCGTCGAAATTGGTGCCGGGTTTAGCTGTGTTGAGCAGTTGGGCAGCGAACACCGGGATTTACTGACGCCCGAGGGATTCGTCGGTAACAATGCGGGTGGAATCCTGGGGGGGATTTCCAGTGGTCAGGACATTACCGTAAGCCTTGCCCTAAAACCCACCTCCAGTATTCGCCAACCCGGTGCTTCAATTAATTTGGCGGGAGAGGCTACCGAGGTGTCAACCAAGGGTCGTCACGACCCCTGCGTGGGTATCCGGGCGACACCCATTGCCGAGGCGATGCTGGCAATTATTTTGCTAGACCACATTCTGCGCCATCGGGCACAGAATATGGACGTACACTGTGATACCCCTGTATTACCAGCAGCGGCACCCGATACCGACAACAACCATGGCAACAAGTAGAGCAAACGCGCGCTATCGTCGCAGTCTAATTCTGGGGGTTTTGGCCCTTGCGAGCCTGGTTTGGGTAGCGACGGATCAATTCGGTATACCACCGCAGAATATTGCTTGGCTGCTGGTTTATATCCTGGCCGGTATGTTGGGTATTATTCTAATAGCGGGTACTACGGTGGCGCTTTGGCTGGGCTTGCGCAAGTTAGTCCAGCGTGATTAAGCAGGCTCCAACGCGATATCCAGGGTCATCTGGTTGGCGATTTCATCCAGAGTATCAATTAAATCATCCAGCACAGTATCCTGGGGTATTTGCGCGTCTATTCGTGCTTCAAATAACTGCTCGCCGCTCATCGGGGCACTACTGACTTTACTGTCCATCTCAATGACATTGACGCCGTGACTGGCAAGTGCTCGTGAGATTTCTCTAACGATACCGAGTCGATCAGGACCTATCACTGTCAGCGTGATTTGCCGAGAAGATGCGATGACTGTTCCCGGTGCAGTAGGTGTTACACGAACGCTCAGGCCATGGGCAGAAAGCCCCTTTAACGCCTGTTCGAGTGCTGATCCGTCCGCTGAAGGTAACGAGACCAGAACGAGCCCGGCAAATTTCCCGCCCAGTTGGGAGAGGCGGCTTTCATGCCAGTTGCCCTTGTTCCCCTCGATCACACCCGATACCGCTTCTACCAGGCCCGGCCGGTCATCGCCGATGAAGGTGACGATATAAGAAGTTTCCACTAAATTGACTCCACTTTCGCTGTCTCAGGCCTTATATTAACGCGCAATTGAATAGATCAGAAGGACAGTCGCGTGAAATACTCATTATCGCCAAACCCTTTGTCTCGAAGCCAGCGTCTCCGTGACACGCTTCGGACTAGTTAGCGCCTGTGTCCAACTTCCTGGAGATACCAATAGACCGCCTGGCAGCGGATGTTTTTGATGCATTACTTGAAGAGTTTGCCAGCCGTGACGGCACTGATTACGGCGAGGTGGAGACCCCCCTGGAATCACGAGTTTCGCAATTGCGACGACAGCTGGAACTCGGAGAGCTGATCCTGCTGTATGATTCCGATAATCAGGAGTGGGATCTGTTGCCCAAAGATCGCGCCACAGAATTTTTAACTGAGCCGTATTAAACGATTATGTCTATTAGACCAGACCACATACTCGATGCCACTGGATTGTTTTGCCCTGAACCTGTGATGTTGCTCCACAATACCATACGAGATATGGCAGTGGGCGAGGTGGTACAGGTCCTGGCGAGCGACCCTTCAACACAGCGAGATATCCCCAAGTTTTGTGGTTTTCTGGGCCATGAACTTCTGGAGTCGGATGAATTTGATGGTTCGTATCGCTATCTTCTGAGAAAAATGGACAGTGAGGCATGAGCGACACTCAGGCGCTTATCCTAGAGCCTACACACGAGCTGAGTTCGATTCGATTGGAGCAGGTATTCGCCAACTGCTTTTTGGCTGAATTCAATACGCGACTGATCGGTGGTTATGAGGAACCTTTGTACCAACCCGAGACCCACGCGGGGAACACAGCCCTTATTCAATACCGATCCGACTACTTCGCCAGCGCGCTGCATGAGGTTGCGCATTGGTGCATTGCCGGTCCTGCGAGAAGGTTACAGGTAGATTACGGTTACTGGTATGCGCCGGATGGTCGCGACGCGGACACTCAACGTCAATTTGAATTGGCAGAGTATAAACCCCAGGCTATGGAGTGGTTTTTTGCCAAGGCTTGCAGCTCCACTTTCAAATTGAGCCTTGATAACCTTTCCGGCAACAATATACGCGCAACAGATACGCAAAGATTCAGCCAGGCAGTGTTGGAACAAGCGCATCGCTGGCTGGCGAGCGGCTTGCCACCCCGAGGTCAGCGGTTTTTCATTGCATTGCAACAGGAATTTTCCTGTGGGCAGAGTACGCTACCACAAAAAGTGCTGGAATTTTCAGCTGGCGAACTTCGCTGATGGGAGAATCGCGTGCCTGCCTCATAGATAGCTCCATCTATATCTTCAGGGCGTGGTTTTCGCTGCCCGACAACTGGCACAGTACCGAAGGTTGGCCGCTAAACGCTGTGTATGGCTACACTCGCTTTTTGTTAGAGCTTCTTGAAAGCAATACAGCTGTGTACTGCGCTGCAGCCTTTGATGAGAGCCTTGGCAGCTGCTTCAGGAATGATATCTATCCGGCTTACAAATCCAGCAGAGAGTTACCTGATGAGGCATTGGCATTCCAACTTGAAGCTTGCAAGAACGTAACCGGGCACCTGGGCATAGCGTGTTATGCGGGCCCGCGTTATGAGGCAGATGACTACCTGGCAAGTCTGGCTCGTCTTTACAGAGAAGCAGGGAGCCCCGTTTCCATTTTAACCCGAGACAAAGATCTCGGTCAGATAATACAAGGACCAAAGGATTTATGGTGTGACTATGCCGCCGGTGTCTCGCTGGATGCCGATGCGTTTACGGATAAGTATGGAGTTCGCCCCGGGCAGTTTGCCGACTACCTGGCACTGGTTGGAGACCCTGTAGATGATGTGCCTGGTGTTCCAGGGGTCGGCGCAAAAACTGCCCGCAAGCTGTTGCAGGCACATGCGGGAATAGACGAACTGGGCCTACACCTTGACCAAATCGGCGGTCTGGGGCTTAGAGGCGCGGCTCGGATTCAAGCTAACCTCAAGGAACATTGGGCGCAGGTAAAGTTGGCCAAGCAGCTGACCGTCCTGGAGGAAAATATTCCGGGTTTGGAGAAGCCATCAGCGTTCGAGCTTACTGAACAGGCGTTGGACCACACGATCGCTTATCTGGAAGAGCTCGGTCTGGGCGGGCCGCTGACTCGACGTTGCCATTCGCTTAGGCGGAATTTGCCAAAATGAGCAGTTTGCAGATTCTCGCCGACCAGAATATGCGCTGTGTAGCTGAGTATTTCGGCACCATGGGAAGTGTCAGTCTTGTTGATGGGCGTACAATTAGTGCCGAAGATTTATCCGGTGTTGATGTTTTGTTGGTTCGCTCTGTCACTGCGGTAAACGAGTCTTTACTGGCAGGGTCTCAGGTCCGGTTCGTAGGCACCGCTACCAGCGGTTTTGACCACGTCGACATTCAATATTTGGCCGAGCGCGGCATTGGCTTTGCCCATGCGCCGGGTTCGAATGCCAATTCAGTCGTTGAATATGTTTTAGCGGCAATTGCCCATACCGACGATAAGCTTGAACGACTCCTTGCCGGAGGCTCCCTGGGCATCATTGGCTATGGCAATATTGGCCAGGCATTGGCAAGACGCTGCTCCGCTTTGGGGATAGCCGTTAATGTGTATGATCCCTGGTTAGACGCCGACGTCTTGGATTGTGCGGCGAGTTTGTCGGATGTGCTGGGCTGTGAGGTGATTTCCATTCACGCTGAGCTTACACACAGACAACCCTGGCCCAGTTTCCATTTACTCAAGGAAGCACAGCTCACCGCTGTGCCAGGTGACACTCTCATGATTAACGCTGGACGGGGCGAGTTAATCGACACCGGCGCGCTGTTAAAATTGCTCAAGATTGGATTGGGGCCCAGGACAGTTTTGGATGTATGGGAAGGAGAGCCCCTAATATCTTCAGAGCTTCTTGAATATGTAGATATTGGAACGCCCCACATCGCCGGATATAGTCTCGATGGAAAAAATCTTGCCACCAGCATGCTGCGTGATGCCCTCGCGCAACACCTTGGTAGTGCAGCCATATCCGGGCAACAAAACAAGGCAGATGCGCCGATGCAGGCTGTCCCGCCCGGCCTTCGCAGTGCAGAGCTTATTCGTTGGGCAGTAGGCGCACGTTATAATATTGTTGAGGATGACATCGCACTTCGTGCAAAAACACTTGGCAGCGATAGCGCTGCAGCTTCCCAGGGTTTTGACGATCTGCGAAAGCACTATCGCACACGCCGGGAATTGAGTGGATCAACCGTTGCCATCGAGCCGGAACAGAAGGAGCAAAAAACCCTTCTAGAGGCTCTGGGCTGCCGTGTAGTGGCTGCCGATTTGTGACAGTGTTACGGATAGGCCTTGTCGTTAACCCGCTGGCCGGCATGGGCGGCGTATTGGGTTTAAAGGGAAGTGATCTCGCCGATATTCGAGAGCGAGCAATTACCAGTGGCAGCAATGATCTCACGCATTCGATGAAGCGTGTAAAACGCGCCTTGAGCATACTTGAACCCATGGCGCTCAAGATTGAAATATTCTCTTGCAAGGGGAGTATGGGCGAACAGGTTTTAAGGGATACAGCCTTTTCCTACCAGTTGCTGGATGGGTTCTCTGAGAGTCTTAGCACTGCAGCGGATACACGTAAAGCGGCTATAAAGCTTAGCGAAACGCCAGTCGACATTTTGGTATTCGCTGGCGGTGATGGCACTGCCCGCGATATTTTTGATGCTGTCGGCGAGCGTATTCCGGTATTGGGTATCCCCGCGGGGGTAAAAATGCATTCGGGGGTATTTGCCGTTTCTCCCGAAGCTGCGGCAGAACTTATTGTCGAGTTGGTCCGTGGAGAGCTGGTTGGTGTCTCGCTTCGGGAAGTCAGAGACATAGATGAACAAGCCTTTCGGGCCGGTACCGTACGCTCTCGATTCTACGGTGAAATGCGGGTTCCCGGTGCGGGGCGCTATCTGCAACATACCAAAATTGGTGGGCGCGCGAGCGTCGAACTTGTTGCGCATGAAATTGCACAATGGCTTGTCGAAGAGATGCGCCCTGGCTGCATCTATCTAATTGGTCCCGGGTCGACTACCGCCGCAGTGATGGAAGAAATGGGTCTGCCCAACACACTTCTGGGTGTTGATGTAGTTCGTGACAGCCACTTGCTGGCAAGTGACGCCAACGAGGCCCAGCTTCTTGAATTACTCACTGGCGAGAGCGGGAAAGCGCGAATTATTGTTACGGCTATCGGCGGACAGGGCCACGTATTTGGGCGGGGAAATCAGCAGCTTTCACCTGCAGTGCTGCGCCTTGTTGGAATTGACAATATTTCGATTATCGCAGCGAAGTCCAAATTAACCCAGTTGCAGCAACGGCCCTTATTGGTCGACAC
>JBALVT010000207.1:0-7384 GCA_036961345.1 Halioglobus sp. | reverse complement strand
GATAAAGGGAACCGTTGCGCCTTCGTCTAGCAGCGCAATGGCGGCGCTGACTTGCGCTTCACGGACAGACAGTTCTTTCGCAATGAGCGAGGGTATTGGTTGTATCATAGTGTGGGAGTGCTTCTAGTAGAGTGCAAAGATAGGCTTACAACGTGGAAGGCACCATTATGCGACAGTCTGCAAGGCAATGCGATCTGGTAATTCGACAAAATTTATGCATGATGATGGAGTTTAGTTTGAGCGGGTAGGGCCTCACCAGGGTTTGTGGGAGGCTCAGGTCTTGGCAGGTTCTGCTCTAACTCTTGAATTTTTTAACTGCGCTTAATAGCTGTCTGCAAGTAATTTGGCCGACCAGCTTGCCATCTTCCACTACGGGTCGGCGACGCTTGTTTTTCAGCAGCATATCCTGGGCAACATCGACGATATCTTCGTTCGGATGGGCAACGACGAGGTTGTCGCTTGCCATGTAGTCCTTGACCCTACCGACACCGCCTTCATTGTATACCGCGCTCAGTACTGCTCTAAGGCAGTCCAGTTCAGATAGTATTCCGACCAGTTTCTGGTTTGCATCGATTACACAAACCCCCGAGATCTTATTGTCGATGATGACTTGCATTGCCTCCAGAACGTTGTCGTCCTCCCGAACTTTCACGGGGTTGGTTTGCATGTAGTCACGCAGGTTAACTGATTGCAGCATAGTGATCTCCTTGGTCTATCTTATATTAGTATAGACCTTAAGTACTCCATGAGCGGCTGTGGCACAGTTCCCAGGAGTAAAATACTTGCGATAAGTGCGCAGGATATAGCGCGGATATGCCAACCCCCGGGTGTCTCCAGGAGATAACTGTGTTCATCCGGCCTTCGAGTCATGTAAAAGACGACGCGAAGATAATAATAGATGCCGATAGCACTACCAATTATCAGACTGCCCAATAACAGCCAATGGTAGCCGCTGACCGCGGCGCTTAAAATATAAAACTTGGCAATAAACCCTGCTGTAAGTGGAATTCCTGCGAGCGAAAGAAGGGCTGCTAACATTAGGCAAGCCAGCAGCGGCTGCTTCCAGAACAGTCCGCTAATATGTTGAATCTCTACATTTTCCCGGTCGGTGTGCTGCGCTGATATCAGCCCGAGAACCCCGAAAGCTGCGAGTGTGGTTGCCGTGTAGGCTATCAGATAATAAATACCGGCCTCTGTCGCTAATGCCCTGTTACTGGGGTTACTTGCCACCATTATGATGATCAGGAGGTAACCCATATGCGCAATCGAGGAATAGGCGAGCAGACGTTTCAAATTGGTCTGTTGAAGCGCTAATAGATTGCCTGCCAGCATACTTAAAATAGCGATTAGCCCGGTAATCTCCGCTACAATTGTGTAACGGAAAATATTGGATTCTGTAAACCAGCGCAACAGCGCAAAAAAGATAGCGGCTTTTGACACCGAGGCGAGGAACCCGGTTACGGGTGACGGCGCGCCCTCATATACATCGGGTGTCCACATGTGAAAGGGCACCAGCGAAAGTTTGAATCCCAGCCCGGCGATGATTAAGCCGGCGGCACTTAATAAAATGGCATTGCTACCTGCCACATTACCCAGTTGCTCTCCCAATTCTGAAAATGATAGCGTTCCAGTTACCGCGTAAAGTAGCGCGAAACCAAACAGCATAGTGGCCGAAGCCGCTCCGGATAGCACAAGGTATTTGATTGCAGCTTCCAGTGGCAGCACGGATTTGTCGGGGTATGCGATCAGGGCATACAGAGCAACTGACATGAGCTCCATCCCTAGTAACAGGGAAACCAGATGCACAGAATACGCCAGCACACACGCCCCCAAAGTGCTCAACACCAGCAGTAAAAAGTACTCTTCCGGCTCGTCACCGCGATGGTTCATGTAATCCAGGGACAGGACTGTTGTGGTCAGTCCAGCTAACGAGAACAAGGCACTAAACAATAACGCCAGATGATCGGCTTGTAGCAGTGGTGTTACCAGCCGCGGAGCACTTTCGGCCGCAGGAATACAGGACAGCGCGGCGGCCACGAAGGTCAACGCCGTAATGACAGCAGTGAGGCGAATACTGCGAGCGAATGCGATCTGCAGCATGATGACGGTCGCACCAGCAGCAAGTACCAGTAGTGGCAATATCGCTTGAAAGTCTTCAGCCGTCATTGTCCAGCCCCCGCAAAACCAGAGCCCGTCCCTATGAAAGTCTGTAGGCCATCGAGTACAGGCTGGGCAAGGTCCAGAACGGGCTGGGGATAGAGCCCTAGCCATATCAGGGCAACGACTAAACCTGCCATTGTGCCCATCTCCCGGAAACCAAAGTCCTGCAATTCACGGTCTTTGTCAGGTTCCCCCTGGAACGTAAGCTGCATCATCCACAGAGAATAAATAGCAGCGGTAATCAAGCCCAGCGCAGCGATGGCTGTTATCCAGGGATTTACCGCAAACAATCCGGCGAGTATCAGAAACTCGGCCACAAAATTTCCGAGCCCTGGCAAACCCAGCGAAGCAATAGCAAAAAACATAGCGCAGGCACCCATTCTTGGCATGTTGTACCACAGCCCACCCATTTGATGCATATCGCGCGTATGTAGACGATGTTGCAAAGCACCTGCCAGCATAAACAGAGCCGCGGTACTGACACCGTGCGCAATCATCTGCATAACTGCGCCCTGTAAAGCCAAGCTGTTCCATGCATATAGCCCCAGTAGGACAAAGCCCATGTGACTGACACTGCTGTAGGCGACAAGACGTTTGAAATCACTTTGAGCGAACGCCAATATCGCGCCGTAAATTACCCCGGCCGCGCCCAGACCCATGGCGATTGGGGCAAACTTCATCGATGCCTCCGGGAATAATGGAATAGCGAATCTCAGCAGGCCATAGGCGCCTGTTTTAAGTAATATGCCAGCAAGTAATACACTGCCGGCGGTAGGAGCCTGCGTGTGTGCGTCCGGTAGCCAGGTATGCACTGGAAAGGCCGGCAACTTTACTGTAAATGCCGCGAAAAAGCCGAGCATCAGAAAAAACCCAAGTTTTCCGTCGAGCTGCAAAGACAACAAATCGAAATAGCTGAAACTGTAAACGCCGTTTGCCAAATTACCTTGCCAGACCAGTACCATTATGGAGAGCAGCATCAGCAGGCCCGACACCTGGGTAAAGATAAAAAACTTCATAGCGGCGTAGGCTTTCTTTTCGTGTCCCCATATAGCGATGAGCAGGTACATGGGAATTAACATCACTTCCCAGAACAGAAAAAACAGGAACAGGTCCAACGCCAGAAATACGCCGGTAACACCGGCCAGCGTCCACAATATGTTGGCCTGGAAGAACCCGGTCTTGAATTGGATCTCGACCCAGGAGGAGGCGACGGCCACGAGCCCCAAAAACAAGGTGAGTGTCACCAACAACAAACTCAAACCGTCCATTGCCAGCTCGAAGGCAATGCCAAAACGTGGAATCCATTGGGTTTTTTCATGGATCAACCAACTGCTACTGTTAGCGGGGTCTGGTATTGCCTTGAGGTTTTCGATACCCAGGTTATTGATTGTGGCGAGCAGGTAAAGAATTGCGATGCAGATAGTGGCGATGGATGTCCAGCGGGGCAAGTCAGCGTTAATGCGCTCAGAGGCCCAGGCGGCGATGCCTCCCAGTAGCAATATCATAAGCAGTACACTGAGGCTCATGATGCGTTCCTTAGCATTACGACGGTCAGGAGTACCAGGCCAAACACCATGGTGGTGGCATACCAGCGCAGCTCTCCGGTTTGCAATGCCGACAGCCCACGATGTGACCACTGACTCAGCGCAATAATTGCATTATAAATATAGTCGATTGGCTCGTTTCGCCACCAATGGGCCAGACCCTTGAACGGGCGAACCAGCAAATTGTGATACAAGCCATCGATTTGCCAACCGTTGAAGCAAAACTTTTGTACAGCTTTTCCCAGATTAGATTCGGTGATAGCTGTTATGTCCAACTGGCGGCCGAGAAATAATAAATAGGCCAAAAGTAATCCAAGAACGGGCGTTGCTATCGACACATATTCGACCGTATGGTTGACCCCGGAGTGGTCTGCCTGTGGAAAAACGTCCGACAGTGGCAGTACAAACCATCCTCCCACCACAGATGCGGCACACAAAATAACTAGCGGTATGGACATTTTCCAGCCCGGTTGTTTATCCGGTTCGGTGTTAGCCTCGCCGAAAAATACGATAAATACCAAACGGAAACTGTAAATTGCTGTGAGTAGTGCGCCTAAAAGCCCGCCGGCCCAAAGCCATGGTCCAATTCCTGGTTGTTGCCAGGCCGACAATAAAATGGCGTCCTTACTGTAAAAACCGGAGGTAAAGGGCAAGGCAGCTAGAGCCGCACTGCCAATCATGAAACTCCAGAACACAACAGGTATACGAGTACGTAGCCCGCCCATACGGAAAATATTGTGTTCGTGATGTAGGCAGTGGATAACGGCACCTGCCGCCAGAAACAAAAGCGCCTTGAAAAAAGCATGGGTCATGAGATGAAAAACACTCGCACTGAATGCACCGACCCCGAGCGCCAAAAACATGTAGCCGATTTGGCTAATAGTAGAATAGGCGAGAATGCGTTTGATGTCGTTTTGTGCAAGTGCGGTGAAAGCCGCCAAGAGGAGCGTGAAAAGGCCGACCCACGCTACAGCCTCCAATGTCGCAGGAGCCAGCAAAAATAATTCGTGGGTACGTGCGATGAGATAAACCCCCGCGGTAACCATCGTCGCGGCATGAATCAGCGCGCTGACCGGGGTGGGACCAGCCATCGCATCGGGCAACCAGGTATGGAGTGGCAACTGGGCTGATTTGCCCACAGCGCCTCCCAACAACAACGCGGTTGCCACCAGGGGCAAGGTATCACCGACACTCCACTGGGCATTTGCGGCCTCCATCATGGATTGAATATGCAGCGTTCCAAGTTCAGTGAATAACAAAAACAGTCCCAGGGCCATCGCGGTATCGCCCACACGAGTGACCACAAAGGCCTTGCGCGCCGCTTTGCCATTGTCGGAATCCTGATACCAAAAACCGACCAGCAAATAGGAGCATACGCCCACACCTTCCCAGCCTAGATAAAGTAGCAACAGGTTGTCTGCCATTACCAGAATCAACATGGCAGCCACAAACAAATTCATGTAGGCGAAGTAACGTGAGTAGGATTCATCCTCGTTCATGAATTCAAGCGAGTACAAATGGATGAGGAAACCGACCCCGGTTATGACCGACATCATAACGATGGTCAAGCCGTCGATATAAAAGGCAATGCCTGGGGTAAAGTTGTCGACCGCCATCCATGTCCACAGCGTTATCTGAATAATCTGTTCGTTGGCGAGAAAACCGATGGCAACGCTGGCCACACATAAAGCGGATAGGCCGACAGAACCGGCACCTAAAATCGCAACAAGGTTTCTCGGCAGGCGACCCGCAGATACGATGAGCAGTATTGCGCTAAACAGTGGCAGGGCGGGAATTAGGGGTATCAGGTTCATGACCGTTAACCTCGCAACCGATTTGCTGTGTCCATATCCAGCGTTTTGAAGCGGCGCTGAATTTGCAGCACAAGGCCCAGACCGACTGCGACTTCAGCCGCTGCGACACTCAAAATAATAAGAAAGACGATTTGGCCATCTGGCTGTGCCCAATTTGCTCCGGCGGCTACAAACGCCAGGGCGGCGGCGTTGAGCATAACTTCCAGCGACATGAGCATGAATATAATATTGCGCCGCAACATCAAGCCCAGCAGTCCAAAGCTAAATAACAACGCTGCCAGAACCAGCACGTGCTCCAGAGGTACGGTTAGGCCACCCATCAGTCGTCCTCCGATTCGCGAACGATGAAGCGTCGGCCGAGGTGGTAGGCCCCGACCAAGCCTGCCAGCAACAGCATTGACGCTATTTCAACGGCCAAAACATAGGGTCCAAATAGCGCCAGACCGACCGCTTTAGGCTCCACTGCGACGCCCGATACGATGTCAGGGGTGTGTGATAAAGCCAGCATTAGCTCGATAAATAGCAGTGTCGCCATAAAACCCGGAACCAGCCAATTGCGAGGCGTCAGCCACTGCCGTTCGCGAGCGTCACCGGCTTCGCCGAGATTTAGCATCATTATGACGAAGACAAACAAAACCATTATCGCGCCGGCATAAATTAAAACTTCGAGCGCGGCGGCAAAAGGTGCACCCAATAAAAAGAATACGACAGCGACAGCCAGCAAAGACAAAATCAGATAGATTAGCGCATGGGTGGCGTTGCTGCGGGTCAGTGCCAACGCAGTAGCAGACAGGGCAACCAGCGACGCAATATAAAAGAGTACTTCCATCATGGCAGCAGACTCTTGACGTCTATGGGTTGCGCTTCGTTTTGTGCCTGGCCCTTGTCCTTTCCGTCTATAGACAGGCCGGATACCCGGTAAAAATTGTAATCGTGGTACTTGCCGGGACCGTCTATTTGCAAGTGTTCTTTTTCATACACCATGTTTTGACGATCGTACTCGCACATCTCAAAATCAGGTGTCAGTTGAATAGCGTTGGTTGGGCAGGCCTCCTCACACATGCCGCACATAATGCAGCGCGAAAAGTTGATACGGAAAAACTCGGGATACCAACGGCCGTCATCTCTTGTGCCCTGCTGCAGCGCGATACAATCAACGGGGCAAGCGACGGCGCATAGATTGCATGCCACACAGCGTTCGTCCCCATCTGGATCTTTGGTTAATACAATGCGGCCTCGATAACGCGGCGCCAGATAAGGTTTCTGTTCCGGATACTGGACCGTTTCGGCGCGGAGTAAAGCTGTGCTGTAGAATAGTCCAGATCGACACTAATTGGCTGCGGAGTGATTTAAACATCAGCCTAGTCCACCATTGCCAGCGCAATAACGCCGGTAACTAATAAGTTAAAAAGGGTCAATGGCAACATGTATTTCCAGCCCAGCGACATCAGTTGATCGTAGCGGGGCCTGGGTATGGCTGCTCGCAGTAAGATAAAAAAGCAGATCAACACCATGACCTTGATGCAAAACCACACGACAGGCGGCAACCAGGGTCCCAGCCACCCTCCGAAAAACAAGGTGGCAATCATGCAGCAGATTAAAATCAGTCCGAGGTACTCACCCAGCATGAACATCGCAAATTTCATGCCACTGTATTCGGTGTGAAAACCTGCCGTGAGTTCGTGCTCGGCCTCGGGCAAGTCGAATGGCAGTCGATGGCTTTCTGCAATGCCGGCGATGAT
This sequence comes from Halioglobus sp., assembly GCA_036961345.1. Classification (GTDB taxonomy): domain Bacteria; phylum Pseudomonadota; class Gammaproteobacteria; order Pseudomonadales; family Halieaceae; genus JBALVT01. Next base: position 124 of record JBALVT010000207.1, on the reverse strand, counting down.
AAAGACGTAGAGGCCAAGAAACTGTGGGATGCAATACCACATGTCGCGCTGGGCCTCGACAATGTCTCGCATGCTAAAACTACCCGTTAGCATCACTACGCCCATGAGTGACAGGCCCATGAAA
>JBALVT010000206.1:0-7402 GCA_036961345.1 Halioglobus sp. | reverse complement strand
CCCCTATTCACACAGTGGGTGGCGTGCGAACCAATATGAGCTACTACGAAAACATTCGTGTGCACAAATCCATGATGATTGGCGAGCCCGATAAAGGTTGGGGCCTAATTATGTCCCAGCTGAACCACGAAAGAGTGGGCCTGGCGGCCTGGGGCATTCAGGGCTGGAAGCTTTACAGCCGTGCATTAGCGTGGGCTAGAACAGAGAGCGAGCAATCACATAGTAAAGGCCAGCGGCCCATAGACGATCTCCGAATACAGGGCAACCTCGCCGAAGTTCTGGCACGCCTGGAATCCATGCGAGTAATGAATGCACGCATGGCCTGGGATCTGGATAAAGGCAACATGAATCCCGCGCTCGCCTCCGCCCTAAAAGTGTTCTCCACGGAAGGCCTGGTTGAAATCTGCCGCCTGTTAATGGAGTGTCTTGGCCCAAACAGCCTGGTTCGCGCCGAATCTTCTGCCGCCGTGCTGATGGGTGACCTGGAACATGAATATCGTCGCTGCCAGATCAATACCTTTGGCGGCGGCATTAACGAATTACAACGCGGTATTGTTGCCAACTTTGGCCTCAACATGCCGCGCCACCGATAAACACACAGGACATCACGATGGATTTTTCATTTAGCGAAGACCAGATTGCCATCCGCGACCTGGCGCATCAGATCTTTACCGATAGAACCACCGATGAATTTATGCTCGCCTTTGACCGCGCGGGCCACGTCTACGACGATGAACTCTGGAGCACACTGGCCGAGCAGGGTTTATTGGGGATAACAGTGCCCGAGGCATTTGGAGGCACCGGACTGGAATTCACCGATCTGTGCCTTATGCTCGAAGAGCAGGGCCGCCGTATTTCACCCATTCCCCTTTATTCAAGCCTGGTGCTGGGCGCCCTCCCTCTCATCGAATTTGGCAGCATTGAGCAGAAGGAGAAGTATCTGAACCCCCTTGCCAAGGGTGAACTCAAGCTCACCGCTGCCGTCGCTGAATTGGGAATATCCGATGCCGTTTCCGGCCAGATAAACGCCACTAGAGAGGGCGACAACTGGATTCTCAATGGCACCTTGGACTGCGTACCCGATGGACCAGTGGCGAATGCTATTCTGGTGCCGGCACACAGCGACACCGGTCAGACCTTTTTCATTGTGGATACAAGCCTCAGTGGCTTAACCATTGAGGCACAGACAACGTCGCTGGGCGCCAATATGGGAACACTTAAACTCGACGACGTCTGCGTGATTGCCGATGCTGTTCTGGGTGCAACAGGCCAGGGCGAAGAAATAATGGACTGGCTGGAACTGCGCGCCGAAACAGCAATTTGCGCAATGCAAGTTGGCGTAACCGAAGAGGCCATGAAACGCACAGCCGAGTTCACCTGTGAGAGAAAACAATTTGGGGTGGCCATCGGCTCCTTCCAGGCAGTGGCCATGCAAGCGGCAGATATATTTATTGATGTTGAAGCTATCCGTTCGGTTTACTGGCTGGCCCTGTACAAGCTCAGCAGTGGCCAGGATGCCCATGCCGAGGTGCGATGTGCAAAATGGTATGCCGCAGATGCTGGGCACCGCATTGCCTACCGGGCCCAGCACTTGCACGGTGGTATGGGCGTTGACCTTGAATACCCCAGCCATCGCTTCTTCCTGTGGGCCAAGCACCTGGGAACCATGCTGGGCGGACGCGGCGTGCAAATAGCAAAGCTCGGAGCGCTGCTGGCTAGCGATGATTCAGTCGGAATTGCGGCGCTGCAGGTGTAACGCTCAATTCTATAAATAGTTACTACACTTAAGCAAACGCCAGCGCCATTTCGGCGCTGGCAATTTACGTTGGGAGGCACCATGAAACACAATGTTGGCTTAACTCTTAAAAAACGTGCGACGATCAGTGCCACGTCTGAAGCCTTTGTAGAATTCGAACGCGACAGACGCTTCACCTTTACCGAGCTGAATACGCGCAGTAATCGTACCGCCAATATGCTTTTGGCAAAGGGTGTTAAGCCCGGCGACAGAGTGGCCACCTTACTAAAAAACAGCATCGAATTTGTAGAGAGCTACTACGCCATCGCCAAAATCGGCGCCGTCATGGTACCCGTAAACTGGCGACTGGTAGCCAATGAAATCGCTTATATTCTGACAGACGCCGGCGCCGAAAGCCTCATTTTTGACGCGGATTTTGACGCCACTGTTGCTCAAATCAATGATAACGTTGATGTTAAAATTGGCAATTTCCTGCGCGTTAACGCCATTGACTCCACCGAAGAACTACCCGCCTTCGCTGAAGACTACGACGCCGTAACCCAGCAAGCCTCTGACGAAGAACCGCCAGTAGGAGCTTATGATGATGAGCTGCTGTTCATCATGTACACCTCCGGTACCACTGGCCATCCCAAAGGCGTCATGCACAGCCACCGCAATGTTTTGTGGGCCGAACTCACCAGCATGACCACCTCAGACATGCGCGGCGAAGATCGTTTCTTGCTACCCATGCCGATGTTTCACGTTGGCTGCTTGATACCGGTGTCGCAGCTGGTGCACCGAGGCGGCACGGGTGTCATCATGCGCGACGTCGATATGGGCCTGATGTTCAAAGCCATCGAACAGGAAAAAATAACCACTACAATGTCGGTACCCGCATTGCTACAGTTTATGCTGGTCGCACCAGAGCGAGAGCAGCACGACATATCCAGCATCCGCTGGATAGCCACAGGCGCCTCCCCAGTGCCCGTATCGCTATTACACGCCTATGAAGAGATCGGTATCTCCATACATCAGGCTTACGGCCTCACGGAGTCCTGTGGACCCGGCACGTTATTACTTCCAGGTGATGCCGAGGCCAAGGTGGGCTCTTGTGGCAAACCGCAAATGCACACCGAGGCAAAAGTAGTCGACAGCAAAGGGAATGAAGTAAAACCGGGCAGCGGCGAAGTTGGCGAACTGATCATGGCCGGCCAGCACATGATGCTCGGTTACTGGAACAAACCTGAAGCCACCGCAGAAGCCCTGCGCGACGGCTGGCTGCACACGGGAGACCTTTGCACCGTAGATGAAGATGGTTTTATAACCATTTGCGACCGCATGAAAGACATGATCATTTCTGGCGGCGAAAATGTGTACCCTGCAGAGCTGGAAAATGTTCTGGCTGGTTGCCCGGAGGTTAGCGAGGCTGCTGTAATCGGCCTTAGATCGGAGAAATGGGGCGAAACACCACTGGCAATTGTGGTGCCCGCTCCCGGTGCAAACCCTACCGGCGATTCCCTGAAAGCCTACTGCAAGGAAAACCTCGCAGGCTACAAGGTTCCACAGCTGTACGAGCTCGTCGACTCCCTGCCTCGCAATGCTTCCGGCAAACTTCTTAAGCCAACTCTGCGCAAGCAATTCCCAGGACCGGCGCCGTTCTAGGCGCCACATCCCTGCGCTACGATTGAGTTACCTTACAAATTGAAACGCTGGTTGCCTCCAGCGTTTCTCTCTAGCTTTGCTTGAATCACTCCTCGCCCCCCCCTGAACTTTATTGCTAATAAAACTGACGGTTTTCGCCCTACGGCTAGTTCCGAAAATACCCCAGAATTCGCACTCTGGTACACATGCAAACACCAAATATTTTAATAAATCGGAGAAAACGATGAAGCCAACGCCCTTAGCTCTCGCTATAGCACTCGCAACCGTACCTGCCATCACAGCAGCACAAATGCTGGAAGAGGTTGTGGTTACCGCTCAGAAGAAAGAGGAAACCCTGACCTCGGCCCCCGTAGCTGTCGCCGTCGTCAGCGGCCAGGACATCTCTGACCTTTCCATCTTCCAGGGTGACGAATTGGGAAAATTGGTGACCGGCATGGAAGTGCGCTATGAAGGCGACAGTAATACCGGCGTTGGCCTACGTGGCGTGGGCACCTTTGCCCAGCAGTCAGCCCCTGCCCGTGTCGGCGTCTATATGGATGATTTCTACATGGCTTCCCAGGCGGCCGTTGCATTGGCCTCCATGTTTGACCTGTCCAATGTTCAGGTACTGAAGGGACCACAGGGTACTCTCTACGGTCAGCCCTCGCCCACTGGCGCGCTGATCATGACCACTCAGGATCCGAACTTTGACGGCGTCAATGGCTATATCCAGGGAAGCTATCAAGATCCCAAGGGCTACAATGTACAAGGTGCCGTGAACATTCCCCTGATTGACGACCAATTGGCTATGCGCATTGCTGGCCTATCGGACGACCGGGAAACGGGTGTGGAAAACGTGGTACGTGGACTTGATGAAGAGCGCAACCGTGACGGTATTCGTGTCAAAGTGTTATGGGAACCCTCAGACACCTTCTCTGCGAAATTGGGTTACCTCTACATGGAATCCAACAAGTCAGAGGCTTACCGAGTCGTAGAAACCATTGATCCAGACAATGCCAATTTTAACGTTGACGCTGACGACCGTATTTCCATATCGGATAACCGTAGCGAACTCATCAGCAAAGAAGACACGATGGTCACTTTGCATTTGAACTGGATGATAGGCGATGTGGAGGTCAAGTGGTTCAGCGGCATGCTTGAATCCGACCAGGATGCCGTCGCTGACGCAGACAAGACGGATGTACCCCTCGTTAAACTAGAGAACGCGACCCAATTTGGTGAAGATCTGGGCAGCTTCCAACATGAACTGCGGATTGCGGGTACGGCCTTCGATATTTGGGACTGGACCGTTGGCGCCTATTACAGCGAAGCGGACTCTCATACCGATGTTCTGGCAAACCAACATATTGTCGGTACGGGTGTCTTCCCCTTCGCACTGGTAATTGACATCCCCTCAAAGGTACAGGCAATCTTTACCCATAACACGATTGCCCTGGGCGCTGATACCGAACTAACCATCGGTGTGCGAGCCAACAATTTCCAACAGTCCGCTACGAACATCCAAAGCGGCGACTTCTACTTCGGGTCAGAACTACTACCCGGCGGCGAGGTCACAGACCCTGACCTTATCATTGAAAATGCCTTTCCCTGCGTTTCAGGCGAACCGGCGCCTTGCGTAATTTCAGCGGACTATGACGAGGACGAAGTAACAGGCACGATAAAACTCTCCCATTTCTTTAGCGATGCTTTGAACGTTTACGGCACGCTGGACCACGGCTATCGTCCTGGCGCCGTCAACTTCGACACTAGCGGTGTCTTTACACCTGATTTCAACTCCTATACTGGAGAAACGGTAGACAGTTTTGAAATTGGTGCCAAGGGCGACCTGTTTGACGGTAGCGCACGCTACACGGCGGCTATCTTCTACAGCGTTTATGAGGACTACCAGGTTCAGGCAAACTTTGAAGCCTGGAACCTCATAACCGATGAACTCAATATCCCCAGCAACGCACCCTGGGTCAATGTTGACGAGGCCGTACAAGCCGGTATCGAAGCCGATTTCCGCATGATGGTCACTGCAGACTGGATGATCTACGCTGGCTTTACCTATACCAATGTCGAGTTTACCGATGGTGAAATCCCCTGTACTGATCCGTCCCAGCCGCCTGTGAGCCCCGAAAATCGCTTTAACACCTGTGATGCAGACGGCGAAACCGCCAGCGCCCAACCGGAGTGGACCGGCGTCATTCAGACTGAATACACCTTTTCGCAAATCTTCGGCAACAGTGACGCTTACGTTGGCGCATTGTATAACTACAAAGGTGAAATCGAAGTACCGGCCGACACAGTGGGACGCCTGACCAGTGACAGCTATAACACGTTGGATCTGTTTACCGGACTGCGTAGCGACACATGGACCGCACAACTGTTCGTCAAAAACGTCACTGATGAAGGCGGTGTTGTCAGCTCACGTCCGGTCGAGAATAACTACAATGAGATCGGGGTGATTGCACCACGCACCGTCGGTGTTACTGCAAGCTATCGCTTCTAGCGCAGTATTCCAGACCAGCATGAAAGCCCGGAATAAATCCGGGCTTTTTTGCGCCTGGACTTCGAGAACTACTGTGTAAAGTGGAGCCAGATAAGACCTTCAAATAGTTAGGCGAGACAACAGAGGCATCGACTCGAAAAGTCTTATCTGACCCCACTTCTTACTGGCCGTCCTTGATCCTCACCAGCCCCCCCATCACGCCGACGTAGGCCGTGCCGTCCGGGCTGATACTGATAGAACCGTAGTGGTTATTGAAAAGCCACCCGATGCCGGTCAACTGCTTGTAAACAACTTCTCCTGTCTTCACGTCTACTGCAGTGAAGTACCAGGCATGCAGGTCCGCTGGATTTGACTCGTCACGCGTATAGAGATATACCAGTCCATTCGCCAGGGACACTTTGGGGACGGCCGAGGGCGAGGAAATTCGGCGATTTTCCCATGCCAATTCACAACCCTGCCCCTCTTCCAGGATATTGACCCGCGCAATTCCAGGTTCTGCTTCGGGGATATTTTTGGGGCCGTCATAGCCAAAATTATTTTCCACAATCAATCCGCGCCCTATAACCGCAAGTGAGTTTTCGGATACGCCTCTGTCGCTGGGAAAAACACCCAGCTTACAAATCTCCTGGGAACCGGATCGCGGTTGCTGTGCATAAACCACAACGTGGACCTGTCCATCGGCACTGTCAGTAATCGCGACATAGTCGTCGCCAATCAGTGTCGGTGTCGTACCTGAACCGTGCCCCATGGTACCGGGCTTGGGTGCGCTCCCGCGGTCGTAGCGTTCCCGCCACTGCTGATGAACTTCGCCATCGGCGCCTAGATTAAAACTGTACATTGCATGATTGGAGACAACAAAAACACCACGCTTTCCCACTGCCAGAGCATTGTCGATCCCCTCTGTTTGATTGACGTCACCCAGGGCGATAGCGTGACCGTATTGCCCCTGCCGGTCGATGACACCGACCAGACCAGCACGAGTGATAAACCAGTAATTTCCCTGCCAATCCGGCATGACATCTATAACCAGATGAGTCTCCTTGCGCACGCCATTGAGAATTTCGGCTATCGAAACACTCTGTGCCAATTGCCACTCAAGTACCTGACCTTCACCCACTATTTTCCAGCGTTGAATAGCAAGATCGTTTGTGGCCAGCAGCACCTGATCCTCGTGATCGAGATGAAAATACACGCCCCCACTAAATTTTTGGCCTATAGGCAGCCAACGGGTAATAGACTGTCGCGCAAGTACCTCCAGGGTATCGGGATCGCGCGCTACCAGGGTCACACCAAAGGGCGTTACGCAGGTACCAATCATGCGTCCCTTGCGATCAAAGGTCTGGCTGACACAGCTGCCCAGAATGCGGTGAAACTGCTTGGTGGTCACCTCCAGATTGTTGCCCAGGGGCCCGGCCCAGCGGTAGCTATCACTCTGAGCGCTGTCATTGTGCATACTGTTCACACCCCTCCCAGCCAGATAGGGATGCTGCGCATAAGGTAGGTCAAGAGCAGCC
>JBALVT010000205.1:0-7422 GCA_036961345.1 Halioglobus sp. | reverse complement strand
CCGGCGCTATTTGTCACCGCCCCTGCGTCAATGTGCAATGCAGGCGGAAACTTCAAGCAGGTGATGGCGAGATCGCCCTCCTACGACGTGGTGGCGCTTTCAGAACCAAACCATTGCTCGTTTGAAATGCCAAACGACACGAAATGCAACTGGATCTGCGGAAGATCCAGTGAGGCGCAAACCATGGCAGCTCAACAAAAAATATTTTCGACTGTCGCAGGCTGGCTGCAGCAGCATTTTTCCGATCCGACCAAAGCTGCCACGCCGCTATTTTAAGTGGCCCGCGCTACATAACAACACAGTCATACAAAAGCTACGAGCATGTAACTCAAGGAAATACACCATGACCACAAGCTGCAAATTTCCCGAACTGAGCTGCTACCTGCTGCCAGGACATACAACCACCCCGGCGGACGCCATAGAGGAAGCCAGGCAGGCCGAGTCCATGGGGCTTGGCAAGGTATGGTTGTCGGAGCGTTTTGATGTGAAGGATGCCGGTGTCATCTGCTCCGCGGCGCTGGCTGTTACCGATTCCATTCACGTTGCCACGGCAGCTACCAATATCCATACTCGCCACCCCCTGGTGCTCGCCACCATGTGCAGCACCCTGCATCATATGTCGAATGGGCGCTTTGAACTGGGCCTGGCTCGCGGCGTGGGTATCCGCAATCAGCTGATGGGTTTAAACACCGTCAGCAATGCCCAGTTGGCTGAGGGCATCGATCTATTGCGTACACTTTGGCACGGCGGCAAGGTCATGGGCCACGATGGCAAGATGGGAAATCTACCCTACCTGAGCATGGGGGACTGGATGAAAGCGGACATTCCCATTCACTTTGTCGGCTTCGGTCCCAAAAGCCTGCGATTCGCCGGCGAGCACTTTGATGGCGTACACCTGCATACCTTTGTAACAGACCACGGCCTGCGGCGCGCCAAAGCTCTGGTGCGCGAAGGCGCAGAAAAAGCCGGCCGCAATCCGGACGAAATCAAACTCTGGTCGGTGTATGCCACGGCATTAAACCCAAGTCGCGAGGATTATCTGCGCAAGATGGTCGCTCGCATGGCCACCTATATGCAGGCTCCCGGCTATGCGGAGATGTTGATTGAACTCAACGAGTGGGACCCCGAGGTTCTCACCACTTTTCGTGCTAGCGAGTTAGTTTCTTCCATTCCCGGTGGTATCGACAGTGTCGCCACACTCGAGCAACTCGAGCAAATCAGCGAATTGATTCCCGAAGAATGGCTTCCCGCAGCATCGGGAAGCGCCGCAGAGTGTGCAGCAGCGTGGCAAGGCCAATTCGACAATGGCGCCGATGGCCTTGTGATTCACGGCTCTACCCCGAGCGAGTTCGAGCCGATTCTTGCGGCCTATGAAGGCATTCGCGACGCTCAGTAGGCACGCCGCGTCACCAGCGAGCGGCGTAGCCCCGGGTATCCACATGGACAAATCCCCCGTGGCGGTGGGTTTTTCCGTAGCGTCCCACACCACCGTAAACCGACCTGTTTTCAGGCCGCGACATGAACTCTTCTGCAAGGTTTGCCAGTAGGTCCACGTCATCGCGATTGTGCACGCCGTCGCGATTGAGATCATCCATTTTGCCATCGCTATCCAGATCGATAAACAGATCCATCGCGTCCCCATAGACGTGGCGACTGTTGGGTACATTGCCGATGGTTTTGTTATACCAGGGCGTACGATAAGTGCTGATTACCCCGAAAGTGACTGCGGGGTAGCCGCGCTGTTGAATCGTTTCCAGCAAGCCTTCCAGCAGCACCAGCAGTGATTCCTTTATAACGACGTACTTCGGGTAGTCACTTGCTTGCTTGCACAGAATTTGTCGCAGCGTGATATGCGGACTGAGCGACACATCCAGCAGTTCCTCGGTTACCTCAATGAAACCCGCCGGCGCGCGATACAATTCCGGGTAGGTTTTGTGGCCGGGTGGAGGTGGCCCAATGCGGTAGCCATTCAGTAGGCCACGCTGCACTTTACTGGCGGGTGTAGTCACAAAAAAGTTGATTTCCATTGTGCTGTCGGCGCCGTTGGATACGATCAGCGAATACAAGCCCGGCGCAGTGGGCGCCTTGATCAGCCAATGGCCCGGGCTGGGGTTGCGCTGGGGCGTGTTGTTCAGCACTGCGGAGTAGTCGTGTGCTACCTCGAGTGAAACGTGCTCGCCCGGTGTTGCAGCCACAGTAAAGGGGCTGAAGTTAACAGACAACCCTCGAACGGTCACAGTAGGTACTTCTGCCCTTACGTTTGCCGAGACCGGCAGCAATGCTGCGAACAACAGCAACCACAATGGACGCATATCAGTATACGGAAGGTGGTGCGTTCAGCGTGGCCAGCATCGCTGCATCTTTACTGTATATGTCAGCGTGGAACTGTATGCCGCCTTCCAGAATGGGGCTGGTTGTCCAGTACATCAACATTACATCTACTTCCCGTTTCAGATTGACGCGCCGCTGGGGTTCACCGCTCTGAACAAGTTCCTGCACTTGCTCCAGGGACCAGTTGTCGGGGTCGTCCAACAAGATTTCGGCAAATTCCAGGGGCTGCTTGACCCGCACACAGCCCGAACTGAAGGCCCGTGAAGAACGAGAGAACAAGGCGCGAGAGGGGGTGTCATGCAGGTAGATGGCGTGCCGGTTGGGGAAAATAAATTTCACTCGCCCAAGGGCATTTTTGGCCCCGGGCTGCTGAACCACACTGTAGGGAAAGTTGCCGCTGCTATAGTTTGGCCAATCCATGGTGAGCGGGTCTGCGCGCCTACCATTGCGATCAAAGAGATAGTAGTTATTGTCCAGCACATACTGGGGGTTGGCACTGAACTTCGGGAACAGGCTGCGACTGATAATGCTGCGCGGCACAGTCCATATGGGATTAAACTCCAGGTACTTGAGTCGCTCAGTGAACATGGGAGTCTGGTGCGCAATGGTGCCCGTCATCACCGGTGTCTCCCAAACGAGTTTGTTGTCGCGCAAGTAGTACAGTTCGAACCCGGCAATATTGACCATAATAATGTCATCTGAGAGGTCACGGTATATCCAGCGCAATCTGTCCATATTGATGCGCAGAGAATCGACTCGCTGGGCCCAGGACAGATTGAGTAGCGTGTAGCTCTGCCGCCCCACGATACCGTCTACATCCAGCACGTTATCGCGCTGAAAGCGCCGTACGGCCTCTTCCAGACCGGCGTCATAGTCACGAGAGACAGGCGCCGCGGCGTCGAGATAGCCCGATTGCTGCAAGCGCTTACGCAGGTGGATTACATTGTCGTGGCTTTGCCCCGGCTTGAGCACCACATCATCTGCAATGGAGGTAAAAGGCGTGCTGCTTGCAAGCTCGCGATAGTGGGCCAGGGCGTTTTTCATTTGCAGGTAAAATGCCAGCCTTGGCCGCGCCTGTTCCATAATGTCGGCGATGGTGTCGGCCTGGATTGCCTGACGCAGTTTGCTCGACACCTCCTTGGGTTGGAAATCCAGGCGCGCGTAGTTGAAGCTGGGGTCTGTTGCACGCGGATCTACCTTGCCCTGCATGAGATGACGGACGTAAAGCAACACGCCGTCAGTTAGCAACACGTCAAACAGGGCACGCGACCTGTCCCAGTTGTCCCGATGGGCGTCGCCTGTATCCAGCATGCGCTTCAGTTCAGTGTAGTGATAATCCTCCGGGTTCAGCCCGTCCTGGGCAGAGTCTGCGAGAATACCCAGTACACCTGCAACCTGGTCCCGGTTTTGCCAGACGAGTTGGTGGTCATCCTCAAAGTAGATCTCCTGGATCATCTTCGGCTGGTAAACAGTGCCACCCGCTGGCAATTGTCCATCCCCGTCCAGGACCAGGTGCTCGGTGATGAGGCGAATTTCCTCCTCAGGGCTGGCCAGGATTGGGCTGGTGAACAGAACAAGAAGTAACGCGAGGGGCGTTATGGTGAGCGATCTCATGGGAATCACCTTGTGTTTGGAAGATGCCCAGACTATCGGTCCGCCCCGCGTAGAGCAATAGGCACGGGGCAGCAGTGTAACAAACGAAAGCTACTTATCTTCCGGAATACTGTCAGGTTTGGCGGCCCGCCGCCCTGCTTGATAATCCGCCTTTATAGTCCAGATAAGAAACCAGATCAACTTACGCATATTCATACAACCTATGAAAGTTGCAAAATAAATGCGCCCATGCCAATGTCATTCAGCTATTATTTTGGCCGCTAAGGAAAAAATTGGACAATGAATTTACTGTATCGCAGTGCCTTTGAGATTGCCGCGGATATCAAGACCCAACGGATTACTTCTAGGGAAGTTTTGGAATTTTTTCTCCACCGCGTAGCCACCATCAACCCGCAGATCAATGCTGTAGTTGCCCTGGATGAAGAGCGCGCTCTGGCCCGAGCGGATGAAGCTGATATCGCCGCCAGTGCCGGCGAGGATTGGGGGCCGCTTCATGGTGTGCCCCTGACAATCAAGGATGCATTTTGCACCGAAGGCCTTGTTACGGTCGGCGGAATACCCGAATGCCGCGAGCATATTCCCAGTAAAAACGCCGTGGCGGTGCAGCGTTATATTGATGCCGGTGCGATTGTTTTTGGTAAGACCAACGTGCCTTTTATGAGCTCGGACTTGCAATCCTTTAACGAGATTTACGGTGCGACTAACAACCCCTGGAATACTCAGCGCACCTGTGGTGGATCATCCGGTGGAGCGGCAGCAGCGCTCGCCGCGGGGCTGACCCCGCTGGAGCTGGGCAGTGACATCGGCGGCTCAATTCGCACACCGGCTCACTTCAATGGCGTTTACGGCCACAAGCCCAGCTTTGGTTTGGTACCGCAGCGCGGACACTTGCCTCCGGGTCAGGACACTCTGAGCGATACAGACTTGACGGTGGTCGGCCCGCTGGCGACCTGTGTCGCAGATCTGGAAGGGGCCCTGGATATTATTGCAGGCGCTGGGTCGGAAGATGCATCCGCATGGCGAATTGAATTAGCGACACCGACATTTTCAAAAGTGTCACAACTGCGCGTAGCACTTTGGTCAGACGACGAGTTCTGTCCGGTTGATCCTGAAATTGCAGCCTGTATTGAGTCTGCGGGCGCAACGCTGACGCAGCTCGGAGCGTCTGTGGACACAACGGCTCGCCCCAATATTGACCCGGAAGCCAACCACATTAACTACATTCAGCTGCTGATGGCGTCACTCGGTGGAGGCATGCCTGAGTCTGTTCATAAAGCTGCCGCAGAAGCGGTGGCCTCAGCCGACCCTGCGGACATGAGTGAGCCACTTTTGCAAATGCGAGGCATATCGATAAGCCACAAAGGATGGCTAAAACAAAACGAGCGACGCCTTCGAACCCGTGGAGCCTGGAGTAATTTTTTTGAGGACTTCGATGTCTTGTTATGTCCCTGCACCCACGTGCCGGCGTTTCCACACGATCACACGATGCCCATGGACTCCCGCCAACTCACGGTGAATGGGCAGGATCGCCCCTATATGGAATTACTGCGCTGGGCCGGTTTAACGCTAAATGCCTATCTACCTGCAACCGCCGCGCCGATTGGCATCACCCAATCAGGGCTGCCCATTGGCGTTCAGATCGTTGCGCCTTTTTTGGGCGACAAGACCTCACTGGCGGTCGCTAAAATTCTTGAAAAGCATCATCGATCTTTTACGCCGCCTCCCAATATAGACCAGGGAATATAATCCACTCGTGAGCCTTGAGAAAACCTTGATCCGCAGAAGAGGAATCCCGTCGTCATGAAAAAACCACCTACTGGCGTACAATTGACGCCCTTTGACCCTCTCTACCTGGAAGACCCTTACCCGGTGATCGCCCAGTTGCGTGAGCAAGACCCGTTCCACCACGATGCTGATTTACATAGATACTTCCCCTGTCGATACGCGGACGTTAAGGCGATCTTGCGCAATAGCGATCTTCTGACGGACCCGAACAACAGCAGGCCGGACAGCTTTGCCCGTCATTTTCTTGGGCGGGAAGGCGAAGAGGTCAGCATGTTGTTCGCGGACGAACCGCGTCATCTCAGATTGCGCCTGCTGGTCAACGATCTGTTCAAACCCAAGGCCGTTGAGTCCTGGCGCAGCCGTATCGAGGAGGTGGTAGATCATTTCCTCGACCAGATAGAAGGACCGGACTTCGACCTGATTGCCGACTTCGCTGAACCCGTACCTACCGTGGTCATAGCACAGATGATGGGGATACCCGCGGAGCGACAGGAGGACTTTAAGCGCTGGTCGACACTCGGCATTGAGGCCGCTTTCAGCCCCGACCCATCGGAGCAGGCCCTCGCAGATGCCCAGGAGAGCATGGACCTGCTGGCGAATTTTTTTCTTAAAGAGATTGAAAGTCGGCGCAAATCACCCGGTATCGACCTTATTTCACAACTCGTTGCCTCCGCAGTCGACGGCGACAGCCTGACAGACGAGGAAATCGTCGCCCAGTGTTCATTGCTGTTGCTGGCGGGCAATCTCACAACGACGGATATGATCGGCAACGGCATTCGCGCCCTACTGGAGAATCCAGAGCAGCTCGCGAAGCTCCGCGACAATCCAGCGTTGATCGAGGCAACGGTAGAAGAAATTCTTCGATACGACTCGCCAGTGCTTAATTCTTCGCGTATCACCGCACAGGATATTGAGTATCAGGGCGTTCCCGTTGCCAAGGGTGAGTGCCTGCACGTATCACTCGCAGGGGCGAACCGAGACCCTGAAGTGTACGAAAACCCGGACAAACTCGACATAGAGCGGCCCGGCATCCAGCACCAGTCTTTCGGTGGCGGACGGCACTTTTGCCTGGGAGCGCCTCTGGCTCGCCTGGAAGGCCAGGTGGCAATTCTCCGTTTGCTACAGCGATTTCCAAAGCTGCAGCTCAGTACGCGGGGATTAAAGCAGAGCTTTGTACCGGATTTTCGCGGCATGGAATACTGCTGGTTAAGCATCTCATAACGCACAGGCACCTGCGACGGAAGGCAGTACAATACGTCGTAATGGGCGGTATTGGCTGCATCGATGATCGCTACCGCCGAGCTGGGCTGTTTTCACAATTGGCAAACCTGGGGGGATCCCTGGGCCCTACCCCGGCTAAAAATCAGTTGCGCAAATTTGACGGTTTTCTGATGCTGAATTAACGGGGGAATCTATACAATCCTAAGACTGCAGGGTAATCTGCTAACATAATCTACTTCCCAGGAGCTTCTTATACATGCTCAATCCGAACAGCAAGACCGGAATGGTTATATCTACACTGAGTGGGTTCGTTGCGATCTAGAAAGTACAATCGGTACCCTCGGTCTTGGCGTCCGCTGGACGTTTTGACTGAACACTAGACACATAGACCCGAGTCGGATTGTGTATAGTCGATCTTCCACGAGCCCGTAGCTCAGTCAGATAGAGCAATTGGATTCGAAATTTACTATC
>JBALVT010000204.1:0-7440 GCA_036961345.1 Halioglobus sp. | reverse complement strand
GGGCACGGCCATGGCATAGGGCACGGCCTTGGCATAGGGCACGGCATAGGGCACGGCCATGGCATAGGGCACGGCCATGGCATAGGGCACAACCATTAGCTCTAGAGTGCATAGAGTAAGGTTAAATCTCAGGTGAAAGTAGGGGTTAAGCGAAGTTTCGTAGCGCCCCGATCCGGCCAGTTGCCGCTGGCCGCATTTAGCTGCAGATTCAATCGGTGGGCGCAACACTGGCGGTAAATCGACCTTACTTCAGTTGCCTTTCGCCCGCACAGTGCCAGCAAAAATCGAAGGTGGCGGGGCTAGCACTACCACACAGCGCACACTCCCAGTCAGCCTCATTGACCGCTGTGTGTGCTTCTTCGAGCAAACGAACTGCTCTATTATGATTCTCGTCTTTCACAACCCAAACTTCTTGCCAGGCATCTATCGGTGCCAGTTCGCCAATCGCGCCGGACGCAAACTCATTGCGCAACATACAATCAATACCCGCCAATTCGAGCACGCTGCGCGCCTGTGCTACCACGATGCTATTTGGATGGGTGTAGGCCAGTTTCATACAAGCATATCCTCAAAGCCTACCGGCTACCCTTCCGGAAGTCATATGGATTAACCGGATGAGGATCTGCCCACAACCCCCAGCCCCGCTTCCTGGCCTCGTCCTCAGCAGACTCATACCGACCACGGTCCTCAGGAGGCTGCTCCTGCGCATAGTATCGATACCACCAGGCCATGCCGGCCAGTAGCTGGGCATGGTTGGCGTCCAGGGTTTTGCCGCATTTCGGGCAATCAGCCGGCTGCACCCACACTTTACCCAGGACACGCCCGTAGCGGTCTGACTTGGACCACTCTACGAAGACGTCCTTACCTGCCAGCAGTGACGTGAGGTACTTTGTCGAAGCTTTGCTAAAAGGCTGGTCCCTCTCAGGAGCGTCTATGCCCGTCAGGCGTACTTCATGCAGCACATGCGAAGGGTCGAGTACCTTGATGGTGTCGCCGTCTGTCACGGCGACAACGCTGCCGCTGATACCATCTCGAGAGGCTCTGAGACTATTGGCTACCCCCTCAGTGGTCAGCTTGTCAGTATCTTCGCTTAGTCTTGTGAAGACATTTGAAACTCTTGCCTGGTAGTCTTCAAGATTACCGTTGGTTAGCTGGTTGGCGGTGGTCTCAATCTTACGGAAGCTATCCGTAATCCAAGTGACCTCACCTGTCTGGAAGTACTGCGCGAGACTACCTGTGAAGGCGAGAGCCAGAAGGATGGTAGCGAGGGGCGAACGTTTGGGGGAACCGGTTAGATCATTTCTTGGCATAGAGCTGGACTATATCACATTGGGTTTGAGCACTTACGGGCCATGGCTGTTCTCTGGGCCCAACTGCCGGGAATACATCTTGCAATCCCCAGCCGTGTTGGTTTAATAAACGTCGGCTTTGAGCAGTGGGGCAGGTAACAACGTGGCGAGGCAGCTTAATGATAGAGCGAGAAAAACCTTGGAATACGAAACACCCGCTGATAGATTTAGTCAGTGTCTTGCGTCGACGAGTTGAGTTCACAATCTGCAAAGTGGACATTCATTTGAGTACGCCACATAGCCCTATAGGTACGCTAAAATATGGAGTAGTTGTATGAGTATAAGTCGCAGGGATGCCCTGAAGGGCTCGTTAGTTTCGGCAGCGTCACTTCTAATTGCACAACCCAATCAGCTCTTCGCTGAAAACCCAGTCCGTCAACTGGAACTTTCCGCTGCCGGGTATCCTTATAATCACGTCAAGGCTTTCATGACTGGCAAAGCCAAAGTCGAAGGATGCAAGACAGAGTTCGAAATCGACAAGATTGGCGATCTGAACAACCACATCTTTTCTGGACCAAAAACACGCGCTGTGACAGAAGTGGGCCTGGCACCCTTTATGTTGTCATATGCGAATGACAACTTCCGAGACTATTCACTGATTCCAGTCTTTCCTTTCAGAACATTCAGGCACAGGAGCATCTTCGTTCATTCTGACGCTGGTATCGAGCATCCGTCACAGCTCAAAGGTAAGCGGGTTGCTTCGCCGGGGTATTCGTCCACGTCTCTGCAATGGATTCGGGGTGTTCTACAGGATGATTATGGCGTGCGGCCCGAGGATATTGAATGGGTAGTATCCGCCAAGGATTCCTCCGCCGCCATATCCGGAACGGTTTCAAAAAACGAGAATGTGTTCCCTAAAGGGCTGAACGTAAGCACTGGACCGGCTGGCAAAGATGAGTCTGACCTGCTTCTCGACCGGGATGTCGATGCTCTTTTCCATGCACTCGAACCGCGAGCATTTGTTGAAGGTAACCCGAAAGTCCGGCGTCTTTTTAGTGATGTTCGAGCTACTGAGCGAGATTATTACGCTCGCACTGGAATATTCCCCATCATGCATGCGGTGGCGATTCGAAATGATTTAGCAGATGAGCACCCTTGGCTACCTGAGGCGGTTTTCAACGCCTATTCTGAATCCAAGACTATCGGTTATACCCAGATGGTTAAGGGTCACTTTTTCGAAACACTGCCGTGGTACGCGCAGGAGATTGAGGATACACAACAAGTTATGGGTAAGAACTTCTGGCCTTACGGTATCGAGCCAAATCGGAAGGCACTTGAAACCCTGTTCCGATATTCTCATGAGCAAGGTCTCGCTAGCCGACGTCTGACGATTGAGGAGCTGTTTGTGCCCTCGACACTCGGATTGATTGAATCCTGAGTGATTTTCATGAGGGAGATGTCCGCTAATGGTGACTGCGACGAATATTGACTACTCTACTTTCGCGCAATAATCGGTTAGATTGTTTGTCTTCTGTAATTGGCTGGATCAAACCATGACTCTATCGACACCAAGAAAATCCCTGTTCCCCCGCGGTGGCGACAATTGGCACACTATAGCCGGCAGAGAGCTGGGTAGTGACGACGAGGAGATGATTGGGCAGCTACAGAGCTGGAATCTGCATGTATTCATGCGCCCTCCAGCTGAACCAGGTTCACCCCATGAGCACAATCCTATTTTGCCCAGCGACGTAATATTCCTGGAACCCCCTCTCGCGGAGTAAGCAGATGGCGGTAATCGAAGGGGCACGTATTGCAGCTGCTCATGAGGGGCAGGCGGAGTTAGTAGTCAACATTCGCTATAGCAATGGTGGGCGTAGCGAAGTCCCGCTGGATGCTGTGGCTGCAGAATTGCTAATGCAAAGCTGCAATGCGAGTAATCTTGAACAACTTAATGGCCAGGGCTGGCAGAAGGTACAGGCTGCCCTGGTAGAATCACACAAGCGCTACCTCGGTAAGGAATAGTTACTATGTTGGATATCATCATTAAGAACGGACGCATCGTAGACGGTTCGGGACTGCCTGGTTACATCGGCGACATCGCCATCAAAGACGGCCGCATTCGCCAATTGGGCAAAATAAACGCCCAGGCTAAAAGCGTTATAGATGCCACCGGCAAAACAGTTTCCCCCGGCTTTATCGACCCTCACACCCACTTTGACGCCCAACTATTGTGGGATGGTTATGCCAAACCTAGCATTGAGCACGGTATTACCACCATCGTACCGGGGAACTGTTCGTTGTCGCTGGCGCCCCTCAAACCCGAACATCGAATGAAGCTGGTTGGAATGTTCAACCAGATCGAGGAAATGCCGGTGGTGGCTTTTGAAAAAGGCGTGGAATGGAACTGGGAAACCTTCGAGGAATTTATAGCGCGTATACAAACCAAACTCAGTATTAATGTGGCACCGCTGGTCGGCCACAGCGCTCTGCGCCTGTGGGTAATGGGCGATGCTGCTGACAAGCGGGTAGCGACCGTTGAGGAAAGGCGTGACATGCAAGAATTGTTGCGCACCTGCCTCAAATCCGGCGCCGTGGGTATGTCTACCAGCTTTGTAGACTTTGATGAAAAAATGCAACCTGTGCCCTGCCGTTATGCAAGCACAGATGAACTGGACGACCTATGCGCGGTTCTCGGTGAATACGGCCGTATTCTGCAAATAGTGAACGAGTTTTACGACAATGATATAACCTTGGCACGCATTGACCAGCTGGCCGATTTATCACTCAAGCATGGCATTACGACTACTTTCTCTCCCCTGTTTGTGAATGCCGATGATTTCGCCGGCGTCGACAAAATTGTGTCTCGGGTTGAGCAGCAGTTCGCCCGCGGCGCCCGGGTATGGCCGCAGGTGCAAACCCGCCCGATTGATATCAGCTTTTGTCTGGAGGTGCCCAGCTTATTATTTATTCGCCTGCCAAGCTGGTACGGCATTATTCGCTTTGGCAGTCGTGAAGATATTATCGGGGCATTGTCAGATGCCGATACCCGAGCCCAGCTAGCGGCAGAAGCCGCGGCCATGGAACCCGTATGGGACGCGCTCATACTGCGTCAAGTTAATACCCCGGAAAACCAGAAGTTGGTCGGTAAAAACCTGGCTGATATTGCCAAAATTCGGGGCACTACTGCAATAGATGCAATGATGGATTTGTCACTGGAGGAAGATTTACAGGCACATTTTCTGGCAGCTGATATGGGGCACAACGACGTGCAAAAAGTCGGCGAGTTACTGGCCCACCCCAATGTGCATATTGGGGCCAGCGACGGAGGAGCCCATATTTTGTCCTTTGCAACCTTCGGTGACACCGGCCACCTGTTCAGCCAATTTGTAAGAGATGCTGGCCTGCTGACAATTGAACAAGCGGTGAAAAAAATCACGCTGGATACCGCCAAAATCTGGGGGATTCCTGAGCGCGGACTGCTGCAGGAGAATTACATAGCAGATATAACCATTTTCGATGCAGATACGATCGATAGAGGCCCCGAGTATTTTACCCAGGATGTACCGGGAGACGGATTTCGCTACATTCGAGACGCTCGCGGCATTGACACCGTTATTATCGGGGGCGAAGTAAGCTATCAGCAAACCAGCGGTTATACGGATGCAACGCAAGGCGAAGTATTACCCGGTAAATCCGCCAGAGGCTGATCCAAAAATCTCGCTTCTCCCGTAGTGTAAGTCGATTGAGCCGGATCAGCGTCCGAAGGATTAATGAAATCTTCCTCATTAACGTGCCTGACGTTTCGGCTCTATAGGCCGGCTACGTCACCAGGTTTTTTCTCGGTCGCCTTTTTTGATATTGCGGTTCCCAATACGCTCTCGGGCGTGTCTCCCGCGTAGCGCAGTGTCAAGAATCCAAAGAACATTTCGTGCTTGGTTTGCAAGCCAAAACGTACAGGCTTCGAAGGATCTGGATTGGCTGGATTGCGCGCCGAGTTGTCCATCGCTCCGCGAGCGATCAAGCGGGTCCCAGCAGGAAGAAACAGTGGCTCTTTCAACTGATAGCTAAACTGCCAGTTGAACTCGTATTTGGGTACCGACAATAACAGCTCAGAACTACCATCGGGATACTCTGCCGTATAGCTCATGTGTTTTCCACGAAAGTGCATGTGCGGCATCATGCCGTATAAATAGGCATCGCGTTCAATCAGCATTTCCCCTTCCAGAGGGTATTCCTTGGCGTGGGGTGGGATCAAAAATCGCCGCTGACCTGCTACTCCGCCCGACATAACATAGGTGGGTGGTTTCTTGTGGAGATATAACCCTATCTGCGTTGCGTCAACAGTGGTTTTTCCTGACGTCGTATAGTGCATTTGCAGTAGCAGGTTGGAGCCCTTCCTTACCAAACGGCCGCTGTTGTCGCGAAACACGTCCGGCTGACGGCCTGGTGCGAAACCACCAATGCTGCTATCTCTATCGTCGCCTTCATCCCGCGCCCGTGAGGATTTGTCAGCGGGACTTTGCAGGTAAGTAATAACATGGTGCAGGACTTTGCGGTCACCGGGTGCAAACTCTATCGCGCGAATCCATATATCTTTGTCCAAATTAAGCTCAACCGGAATGTAGCGGTAATCCAATACACCCGTGGCCGGAATAGATTGGGGCGGAACTTTGAGCACAATGTCAGGTTTGCCCAGTGTGAAGAGTGAGTCATCAAATTCTAATGCGGCTAGAGGGTCGGGTTCATCAGCAGTTATGGGTGCCCCGGCATCAATCCAGTGAACCAGCGTTTGCAGCTCCTGCGGCGTCACCACAACGCCGTCTTCGATTGGTTTACCGACGTGAGCGTCGAATTGACCCGGTGGCATACGTCGCGTCATTAGCACCTCGCGCATCATCTTCGACCAACCCTGTACCATTGCATGGCTGGACATTGACCAAGGGGCAATACCCCCATCGCGGTGGCAAGTCACGCAGTGCCTTTCTAATATAGGCGCGACATCTTCGCTGTAGGATACGGGGGTATTGCTCTGTTGTTCGTGTGACGGAAAGCCAATTAAGCAGCCTGGTGCGTCTGGTGTCTCCGAGCTCTGGGCCGCAAGCTGCTGCCCGCTCAGTAAAGCTGACAGTGCGTCTTTCAAATAGTGGTTACTGGCCTGTGGTTTCTGGGTTTCGTAACCCAGGCGATCATCAATCGGGCCGCGAAAGACGATGCTCATAGATTTTGGATCGATCACAAAAGTCTCGGACGTTCTATCGACGCCCAGTGCCTGTGCTACAAGTTGTGATTCATCCAGAAGAATAGGGAAGTCGTATCCGAACTCCTGAGCTTCCCGGGCGATGCTGTCACGATCGTCCTGCATTTGTGGGTTGAGCATGAAAAAGGCCACGCCCTGATCCGCATACTCGTCGCGAATGGCTGCAAGTGTGGGAGCGCCGTTGCGCACAATGGGGCAGCCGTTGCCCTGTATGAAAATAACGATGGCTTTATGATCACCGTACCAGCTTAACTGATGGTGTTTGCCCTGGTGATCAAGCAGTGAAAAATCACCGATACGCTGTGTCGCTGTGGCAGCTAGCTGCGTGCTTACAAGGCTTAGCGCCAACCACAATATCGCCGATTTCAGTAGATTCATTGCTAACTCCTAAGGCCCTAATGCATCCGCAGGGGCTATTTCTTGGCTTTAATTGTGGTATAAAAAACAACTCGGAACTATCAGACACCCTTATGCAGGCTTTAGTCAACTTTCTTCTGAACCATCGTATTTTATTGGCGGCACTCACCCTGCTGTTTGGTGGCCTTGTTGCCACCGGCATTATGAAGACTCAAATCAACAGTAACTATGACACGATCTTAAGTGAGGATGACCCATATAGGAAGCAGGTGCAGCAGGTTCAGGAGGATTTCCCGCCTAGCACGACGGTATTGTTTACTTTCATGTCCAAGGAAGGTGATGTTTTTGATATGGCTTCCCTGCAAGCCATGCAGGAGCTTACGGACAGGTATACCGAAGTCGAATCAGCCATTGCGGTGGGGTCGCTGCTCAATCGACGACTGAACGCCGTAGATGCCGACAAGTATGATCGCGATTACCTGATACCTGACCTACGGGAGCTCGAAGAGGCCGATTTGGCCGCTATTCGACGAATCG
>JBALVT010000203.1:0-7449 GCA_036961345.1 Halioglobus sp. | reverse complement strand
CTGGCATTATATTGATAATTGGCGAAATTCGGATCGGTCTGCACCATCTTTAGTTCAAACAATTCCATCAGCATCAGCTCAATCAATGCAGACATTACCCGGTCGCGCTCGGCCTGGGGTTGTTCGGCTAAACTCTCTATGGGCGCACCGGCGACATAGGTCATGGCCAGTACATTTTGATGGGTTAAGTCATGCAATACTTCAGGCACAGTGAAGCGCTTATCATCGGCGAGTACAGTGCCAAAAGCATCCAGGAATTTTGCCTCCTTGAGATAATCAGCCTCGTCCTTTAATTGAACCTTGGCGTCATCCAGCAACGGCTGAATATCAATGCCTTCAGGCAACAAACCGGACAAGCGCAATACCGTAGTAATATTGTCGACATCGCTCTCGATACTTTGCGCCACACCCGGATACTGGATTTTCAGAACAATCTGACGCCCGTCGGGCGAAATAGTGCGGTGTACCTGACCTATTGATGCCGCCGCCAGTGGGGCATACTCAAAATTGTAGAACAACGCTTCCCAATCGTCACCGTAGGCCTGCGTCATCGAAGCTTCGAGCTGCTCGATAGGCATCGCCTTGGCATCGGAGCGCAACCTGCCCAGAATGTCGGTCAGCTCCTTGGGCAGCAAATCGCCAGTATCCATGGACAAAATCTGGCCCATCTTCATAGCGGCACCGCGCATGTCCGCCAACTGATCCGCAACACGTTTGGCGTTACCCGGGGTCAATAGCATATCGCGCGCCCGTGGGCGTTTACCCGCACGCAATTGTCGAGTGCCCTCCGCCAACATTCCGCCGGCGACGCCACCGGCCAGCTTTGCGACCTTGGCAAAACGGCTTACCCTGCCGGTGGGAACGGCTTTTTGATTCTTGTCAGGCTTGCGACCGGAACCATTTTTATCCTTTGCCATTTAAACCTCTTGCAGCCAGCGATCGATATGCCGGTGCACAATATCGCTGGCATTAAACTCAGAGTTTAAAACCGCAATGAATGTGAAAACCCCGGTCAGCTTACGAGCGATCATCGCAAACTCTCTGGAGGGCGTTGAGAAATGTCTGGTGGACGCCGAGGTGGCGGCCTGTTTGCCCACGCGACGCATCAACCTTGACGTGCCCCAGCAGTATTCGCCGTCTCCATTGAGGTACTGGGCCGGCAGATGCTCCGGCGGCCGCAGCGGCTCCAGAAGCTGTAAACAAAACTCTGAAAATGTGTGGCGGGCCTCTTCTGTACTGTTTTCGTTAAGACAGCCCAGGCCAACCAGGCTGTCGATCAACAACGTCCGATCGTTGGCCTGTCCCGCTACGATTGTATTCCCAAGATGAATAAGGAAACCCTCTTCGCAGCTCATGGTAGAACCAAAATCAAGCAGGACCAGTTCGTCGGGATCATCGGGCTCTTTGCCGGGCCGAATCAGGAAATTTCCAAAATTAGGGTCAGTCTGCAATACACCCCAATCGTAGAGTTCGTAAAAGAACAGCTCTAACATCGCCGCGCCCAAAGCATTGCGGCGCGCCTGCGACAATTGCGAAACCTCCGCCCGGGTAACCACAAATCCTTCGACATATTCCAAAGCCAGAATACGCTCGGAACAATATCGCTCATACCGCTTGGGTACATGGTAACTAACACCACGCAGTGAAGTATTCCCCGCGCTGCGCCTGACGAGCGCATCTACACGATCGGTCATATCAGCTTCGCGCACATAATCTATTTCATAATGCAGTTGAAGGCGCATGGCTTCCAACCAGGCATCAAGCTCCCGCCCTGATTTTATCCAGCGCGCCAACAGCAGCATTCGAACAACAGTGTCAAAATCCGAGTCGATTACATCGGCCAGGCCGGGATACTGAATTTTCAGACAGATCTGTTCGCCAGTGGCCACAATTGTGGCCCGGTGCACCTGAGCAAGTGAAGCGGCGGCTATCGCCTCCTTTTCAATGGCTAACTCTGCGTAATAATCGCCCAGACCGTCACGCACATGTTGGGCTATGCTATTCCAGGGCAGCGGTTCAGTTTGGGATTCGAGCTCGTGCAAAGCTTCGGTTAACACCGGTGGCAAAAAGTGTTCGCCAAGTAATGCGAGCATTTGTCCAATTTTGACGTAGGTACCCTTCAAGCGCCCGAGCTCAGCGACAAACCGCTGTGCTTCGCGTCGGGCAAAGGGAGATTCGAGGGCATTGCCTGCATCGTCACCGGAGCGCAGTTTCTGTAGGGCGCCGTCTATGGCAAAAGCACCTCCTGCTCGAATCCCTGCGAGCGAGACGGCGAGGCTACGCCGCAGCTTGCCACTTTGAATTGTCGACTTCTTACCGGCCATGCATTTGTATCATTGTTTTCAGAAGCTGGACTCTACCGTATTAATCGCCCGGCGAACAGCCGGGCCTGGCAGCCCTGAAACAGGGTACGGCTCAATCGAACAGCAGTGCTGCTATGCGCTTGCGGTGATGTTGAGCGTCACCATATTGTTGCTGAGACCACTGCGCACGACGGATGTACAGCTGCGCATCACACTCATAGGTAAAACCCATTCCACCGTGAAACTGCACAGCGCGATCGCTGGCAAATTTAAGAGCTTCGGTCGCTTGCGCCTTGGCCATCCGGCAAGCCAGCTCGGCATCTCGATCCAGAGTTTCATCAGTGACCAAGGTCGCACCATGATAGATAAACGAACGGGCCGAGTCATTGGCAGTCAATATCTCTACCATGGGATGTTTAAGGGCCTGGTATGAACCAATCAGATTGCCGAACTGCTTACGGGTTTTGAGGTACTCAACAACCGTATCAAGGCAGGCTCCAGTTGTTCCGGCAGCTTCCGCCGCCACCAGCAATGCACCCAACAGTGCAACATCGCGCAGCGCTACGGGTACTTTGGAACCACTAATGACATCACTGGGATCCACTTGAATACCCGTAAAATCAACACTGGCGGCACGCTTGGTTTCGTCGATGAGTGTATTGGTAGAAATCGCCCCATCTGCCAGCTGTTCTTTGCGAACAACCACCAGCGCAGGTGCATTGTTGTGCGTCACAGACACGACCATCAGGTCGGCAACGCCGGCATCAGGCACAAACTTTTTGGCGCCGCTCAATACCAGATTCTCATCCAGGGTACAGCGCAATTGCGTGTCACCCCAATCGGCGTTTTCAAGCTGTGCAAACGTTGCCACCGTACCCTGCGCAATTGCAGGCAACCAGCGGTCGAGCTGAGCGCTGTCGCCACTGCGCAGAATGAGCTGTCCGGCCAGCGCTGAGCTTATCAAAGGGGTGCCCAATATCGCACGCCCCATGCATTCAACGACCGGCACCACAGATGCAATACCCAGACCAGAACCACCATATGCCTCGGGCACTGAGATACCTGTCCACCCCAGCGCAACCATTTCATTCCAGACGCCTTGATCAAAACCAGAGTCTGAGTCGAGCTGAGCCCGCACCGAGGAAATCGGCGACTTGTCACGACAAAATTCCCTGGCCGTGTCCAGAATCATGCCCTGCTCTTCAGTAAACTGAAGCGTTGTATTTCCAATAACTGACATTATTTCTCTCCTGATTTAGGCAAGCCGAGGACATGCTCTGCGACAATATTCGCCTGTATCTGACTGGTACCACCACCAATCGTGCCCGAGAAAGCATTAAAGTACGCTCGCTGCCAGAAACCGCCCTGGCGCGCTTCGTCATCACCGACATACAAACTGCCAGCAGCACCTTGCAAATTGACGGCCAGCTGCCCCCGGCGGCGCGCCATTTCACTGACTCGCAACTTGGAAGACAACGGCAGAGAATGCGGGTAATCAGTGGTCAATGGAGAAATGGCCGCTCGTTTGGTCGCGAGGGCACTCGCCTTTTCTTCCATGACCATTTTCACCAGGTCATCGCGTATAGCTGTATCGGCCAACAAGGGTTCGCCATCACGTGTAAGCCCATCGAGCTGATCGACCATGTCATCGATATCGGTGCGCACAATCATCATGCCACCGGCCGCCCCGGCTTCTGCACCGCGCTCATACTGCAGGGTTTGCATAGCCACTTTCCAACCCTTGCCCTCTTCGCCCATCAGGCAATCGGCGGGAATTCGCGCATCCGTAAAGAAGGTTTCAGTAAATCCATATTCCCCGGTGATCTTTCTAATAGGCCTGGTCTCAATACCATCGACAAGCATGGGAGAGAGAAAGTACGACAGGCCGTCATATTTGCGCTCGGCAGCGGGGTTAGTCCGCGCCAACAGAATCATGTACTTGGCAAAGTTACCCATAGTGGTCCAGATCTTGGAGCCATTGAGCACATACTCATCGCCGTCACGCACCGCGCGTGTTTGGGCGTTGCCCAAATCCGAGCCATTGTCGGGTTCGGAAAAACCCTGGCACCAGACATCTTCACCGCTGAGGATATTTTTCAGGTATTTCTCTTTTTCCCGCTCGGTACCTATATGGTTAATCAGCGGCCCAGCCCAGCCCAAACCAATCACGTTAAAGGTAATGGGTACAGCAGCGCGGCGCATTTCAGAATCGGCAATACTCTGAAATTTGACGTCGACTCCACCACCCCCATACTCCTTGGGCCATGCCATTCCCAGATAACCCGCGGACCAAATCTTGTGTTGCCACTCTCGCAAAAACTCCAACTGCGCCTCGTTGCCCACCTCCATAAAAGTCTGCGGCAACAAAAAACCCGGATCAGCGGGTTTGTTATCCTTCATCCAGGCGCCAACTTCGGCCCTAAACTCAATCAATTCCTGTTCAGTAACGCTCATTTTTGTGCTCTCCATTACGATTTCGACGGTGAGATTACATGAGGTGAGGTAACAACGCTAAACTATCTTCGCTAGATACCAAATTGGCGCGCCGCAAGATCTCGCATTATTTCTTCTGACCCGCCACCAATGGCGTTCACTCGAACCTCACGGTAGATTCGCTCCACGCGACTGCCACGCATGTAACCGATACCACCAAGAACCTGCATCGCTTCCCTGGCACAAAACTCCATGGTCTCACTGGCCTGCACTTTAAGCAGCGCAATATCGCCGGGGTTGGGATTACCGGCCTCTATCGATTCATAACAAACACGGATATAGGCCTGCGTTGCATTCAATTTCTGCTTCATCTGGGAGAATTTGTGGCGGATAACCTGATGATCAGCAAGCCGTTTGCCAAATGTCTTTCTCTCCTGAGCCCATTCCAGCGACTCCTCCAGGCAGACTCTGCCAAGGGCCTCCATACCTGCGGCCATGGCCATGCGCTCGCCGTTGAAGTTGGTCATGATCACCCGGAACCCCTGATTTTCTTCGCCTATCAGGTTACTAACCGGTACCCGCACATTATCAAAATACAATGTTGCCGTATCTGAAGCCCACCAGCCCTGCTTGCGATCCAGTTGTGTGCGGGAAAACCCCTCGGCATCCGTGGGTATCAAGAGCATTGACACACCACCGCCCCCTTCGCCGCCGGTGCGCACAGCCGTAGAAACCCAGTTTGCCCGCATACCACCTGTAATGAAGGTCTTTGAACCGTTAACTATAAAGTGATCGCCGTCGCGAACCGCAGTAGTTGCCAGCTGCGCAACGTCTGAGCCGCCACCGGGCTCGGTAATGCCAAGGGCGATGTGTTTTTCACCGGCCAAAACCGGCGGCGCCACCAGGTCTTTTAATGCCTGGCTGCCCCAGTTTATTATCGGGGGCAATCCGATACCGTGCACCATCAGACTGGCGGGAATACCGCCTACGCCTATGCGGGCCAACTCTTCATTTGCTATCCACGAGTGCCAGGAATCTATACCTTCGCTGATGCCGCCAAATTCCTCCGGATAACCCATGCCCAACAGGCCCACCGCCGCGGCTTTTGGCCACAGCTCGATTGGAATATGTCCCGCTTCATCCCAATCTTCTGCATGCGGCATAATTTCAGCATCGATAAATTTGCGCAGTTGGGCGCGCCACTCATCATGTTCTGGACGCATATTGGGATTGGGCAGGCGGGCACTGTCGAAATCCAGTGACATGGGGGCATCTCCTGTTAAAGCTTGGATTGAGGGAGACCAATACTAGTGAACTGCTAAAAGACACGCATGGGATGTGGTGCCATCTACATGGGAAAAGGTGTCATCCAGGCCTAAGGCGCAAGATGAGAATCGTCCAGTACCCGCGCGATTAACGACTCGAGGTCGGGTTTGCGATGACATATTTCCCTGAGTTCACTGGCACACCTTGCCAACAGCGCTGCGCAGCTATCCCGGAATGGCCCGGGCAATTCGAGAATTTCTGCACGCAGCAGCCACTCATCGCAATAAACATCCAGGCCAGCATTTATCCGCGCAAGCCAGGCGGTATCGGCGCTATTGTTATCTACAGCCTTGCTGGCAATGTCACTGTAGAGGGACATTAATTGCACATCTGGCGCCTCTGGGGCCTTTTGCACGCCCGAGCTGACTTGATACAGACGAAAGGCATTGCGATCTGCCGAACCTCCAAATACGGATTCAACGGCACTGCCTACCACCATGTCATAACAACCCCAGGAAGGCTCAAAGAGCAGCCGTCCATTCAGGTCGGTAACCGTGCAGTCGCTAAAGCTCAATATCAGATTGCGGTGTTCCTGGCGGTGAATGCCCTGTAAATGCCCACAAACGGTAACTCCGGAGAGAAATTCCAGGCGCACAGTTTCACCCAGGCTGATGTTATGAGCCTTGAGCTCATCGAAAGTGTAGTCGGACAGGCAGCGGCTAAAATCTTTTAGCAGGCCAATGGGAGAACCAAAACCTCCAGGATGATGCGTTGTGCCCTGCCCGAAAACTTCTGTGTCGCGCCACGCAAGGCCTGTAGGGCCCTGGGTACGAAGATAAATGGCATTGCCCACCGCGTCGCACAAAACCTCGGAAAATACCCCGCTAACCTGCATGCCAGACTCATATTGGGCCGTACAGATCGTCCCTGCTTCAATGGCCATTCGCAGTGATTCCGCACCACCGCGGACAAAACACATGCTGGATGCAAACTCTTCCAATACCTGGCTGAGATGTTTACAGCTCTTGGTCACAAAAAGCTGGGTCTGGAGGCTGGTGATGTCGTAGTTACTGGTGACAGCATCAACTGTCAGCGGCCGCTTCAGAACTTTTTCGTCGTCAAGAGCGTGCACACTCTCGCCCAGCGATGATAACAAACCAGCCCCGAATATCCGGTAGTCATCGAGCTCTCCAACCAGTCCGTACTCAACCGTCCACCAGTGCAGGCGGGCCAGCAAACTGGCTTCGGAGGGTTTGCCCTCTGCAGCGCTCACCCGCTGCAGGTGTTGCTGCGCCCTGGCTATGTCCTGCTCGGTACTGGCCGGGCATTCTTTGGCGATAGACAATGCCCGTATCGCTTCGTAAACCTGCATATCGTGGTCATTGGCAATCGCCTTCATGCCAATTTCACCGAATCGTTGCAGAAACTCTGCATAATCAACATCGAC
>JBALVT010000202.1:0-7529 GCA_036961345.1 Halioglobus sp. | reverse complement strand
GGGCGGATGTTGTTTTTCCGAACCGGGGGGATAACGTTGGAAGTTATTGAGGCACAAGGACAAGAACCCGGCGCAGACTATTTTTGGGGCATTGCCTTGCAGTGCAAGAATATAGAGCATTCGGTCACCGAGTTAACTCAGCGGGGAGTCTTGGCGTCTGAAGTGCGCGAAGGGCGCAAACCGGGCACACGTGTCGCATCCATTAAAAGTCATACACTGCGGATACCGATGCTCTTGATTGAACAGGCCCATCAGCGATAAGCCGACGGTATTAGCCAACGCCTTTGTATATGCCTCGCAAACAGATCCAACCGTCTGTCTGCCCGACGACCGACAACTCAATAGCCCCATTATAGTGGTCACATAGTGGTTGGGCCTGGCTTTCAATTAGCCCCGAAAGTATCAGCGTGCCGCCGGGTTTTAGAAATTGCAGTAGTGTGTCAGACAGCTCCACCAGTGGTCCGGCCAGAATATTGGCGATCACAACATCTGTTTTAGCACCGTACAGTGGAAAATCTACCTGTTCTGGCAGGGCGACATTGAGGGCGGATTCAGCCACCCCATTGCGCTGCGCGTTATCTCTGCTTGCGACCAGAGCCTGTGGATCGTTATCGACGCATAGAACGTGTCTCGCGCCCAGTTTTAACGCGGCGACGCCCAGAATACCAGAGCCACATCCGTAGTCCACGAGTTGTAGCTCTTCGAGATTTATGTCGGAGAGCTCAGTCAGGCAAAGGGCTGTGGTGGGGTGGGTGCCGGTGCCAAAGGCAAGCCCTGGATCTAAAAGTAACGTGGTCGCCCCTGGGTCTGGAGGCGCTATCCAGGATGGGCATACCCATAGTTTGTCGCCAAACTGCATAGGTTGGTAATGCTGAATCCATTCACGCTCCCAGTCTTTATCTTCCAGGATTTCGATGCGATAGTTTGACTGCTTTAGTATGGCAGCGGGGAAATGAGCCAGCGCTGCATTCATATCGGCAGCGGCGTCGTACAATCCGGTTAATCGGGTTTGACCCCATAAAGGGGTTTCTCCCACCCCCGGCTCAAGTACGGGTTCATCTGCATTGTCTTCCATGGTGACGGCAACAGCGCCGCCGGCGAGCATCTGGTCTTCCAGCGCCTCGATCTCTTGCGGATCTGTATCGAGGCGTAGTTGCAGCCAGGGCACTACTTGTCTTCCAGCTTACTTTCCAGATAGTGAATACTAACTCCGCCGGCTTCGAAGGCCTTGTCTCTTACCAGGTCGCGATGCAGTGGTGTATTGGTGCGGATTCCTTCCACCACAAGTTCATCCAGGGCTTGGCGCATGCGGCGCAGCGCAATACCACGGTCCTCCCCAAAGCTGATGATCTTGCCGATAAGCGAATCATAAAACGGCGGTACGGTGTAGCCGTCATAAAGGTGCGAATCTACGCGAATTCCAGGGCCGCCCGGGGGGTGGAAGTACTTGACCTTGCCCGGGGAGGGCATGAAATTTTGGGGGTCTTCGGCATTAATACGGCACTCAAATGAATGCCCCCTGAAATTGATATCTTTCTGTGCAAAAGAAAGCGGTTGCCCACTGGCGATCAGTAACTGCTCCCGCACAATATCCACACCGGTAATCATTTCGGTGACGGGGTGTTCAACCTGTACGCGGGTATTCATTTCGATGAAAAAGAAGCCGCCGTCCTCATACAGGAATTCGAAGGTGCCGGCCCCGCGATAGCCAATTTCAATACAGGCATCGACGCAGCTTTGTGCAACCTGATTGCGTATATCATCCGGAATCCCCGGGGCGGGCGCCTCTTCCAACACCTTCTGGTGTCTGCGCTGTAATGAGCAATCACGGTCGCCCAAATGTATTGCATTGCCCTGGCCGTCGGCCAATATCTGTATTTCAACATGCCGCGGCTTTTGCAGAAATTTTTCGAGATACACCACGTCGCTACCAAAGGCCGCAGCTGCTTCGGACTGAGTCACCTGCACAGAATTTAATAGTGCCGCTTCATTGTGAACCACGCGCATACCACGGCCACCGCCGCCGGCCGCAGCTTTTATAATCACCGGATAGCCAATGCGGCGAGCGACGTCCATCGTGTGCTGGGTATCGTCCGTCAGAGGCCCGTCAGAACCGGGAACGGTAGGCACTCCAGCCTTTTTCATTGCTTCGATCGCAGATACTTTGTCGCCCATAAGGCGAATGGTCTCGGCTTTTGGTCCGATAAAGACGAATCCGCTTTTTTCTACCTGATCGGCAAAGTCGGCATTTTCAGCGAGAAACCCGTATCCCGGGTGAATTGCCGTGGCTTCGGTGATTTCTGCCGCACTGATAAGAGCCGGTACGTTCAAGTAGCTTTCTGTAGAGGAGGGAGGGCCTATACAGACCGACTCATCGGCCAGTCGTACGTGCATAAGCTCCGCATCGGCTGTGGAATGGACTGCAACGGTTCGGATATCGAGTTCTTTACAGGCACGCAGTATCCGTAAGGCGATTTCCCCCCGGTTGGCGATAAGCACCTTTTCCAGCTTGGGCATGGTTTATTCCTCGGGTGATAAGTGACGAGCGCTGCTGCGTTAGACGATAGAAACCAATGGCTGGTCGAATTCCACAGGCTCGCCGTCTACCGCCAAAATTGCTTCTATAGTGCCGGCTTTGTCAGCCTCGATTTGATTCATCATCTTCATGGCTTCGACGATACAGATGACGTCGCCAATTTTTACAGTCTGGCCGATTTGAATAAACTCGGGGGAAGTCGGGGACGGTGAGCGGTAGAATGTGCCCACCATGGGTGAGCTGACAATATGGCCATTCGTCACTGGAGCACTCGCCGGTATGACGGGCGCTGGCTCTGCCGCCGGCGCTATCGGGGCTGCAACTGCCATGGGTTGAGGCGGTGCTGCGTACATTGCGCCAGCAGCCATTGCCTGGGCGGCGCCGTTGCGGCTGATGCGCACCGATTCTTCACCTTCCTTGATTTCTATCTCATCGATATTGGATTCTTCGAGCAGTTCAATGAGTTTTTTTACTTTGCGAATGTCCATAATGTGGCCTCTTCTGTTTTATGACTGTTCCAGCTTATGCAGGGCAGCGAGCAAGCCCAGTTCGTAACCCTGTGCACCAAGGCCGCAGATAACACCTTGCGCCAGATCGGAAAAATAGGATTGCTTGCGGAAGTCTTCGCGCGCGTGTGTGTTCGATAAATGAATTTCAATAAACGGAATATTTGTCGCTGCCAGGGCATCTCTTAAAGCGACACTGGTGTGGGTAAAAGCCGCCGGGTTGATCAGTATAAAGTTTACGCCTTCGTGGCGGGCGTCGTGGATGCGCTCTACAAGCTCATACTCCGCGTTGCTCTGCATGCTCAGCAGGTGATGTCCGCGCTCCAGGGCAAGTTGTTCAAGGCCCAGGTTAATATCCGCCAGCGTGGTGCTACCGTATATGTCGGGCTCGCGCTCACCCAACAGGTTCAGATTGGGGCCATGTAGGACAAGTATGGTTGCCATGCTGCAGGCACTCCCTTTAAAAGCGCGAATTCTTGGATTGTGCCGTAAATTCGAAGCTCTGTCTATTATTTTAGAACTTTTAGGGATTTGGCAGCAGTTAGCTACCGAATTACAGAAGTTAGCATGTTTTTACTTATGCCAGGTATTTCCGACATTGGCCTAACTAATTAGGCTGCTAACGGGCAAACTACATCAATTAGATTCGAATTCCTGCAAATTAGTGGCTAATTTACTATTACTGCCGACAACGTCGGAAATTGCTTTCAGGACGGTCGATTTAGTCAGCAATTGCGGCAGTATAAGTGGTTCCCGGGACGAGTCGGGAGAATACATAATATAAAATGGGATCCCGTTACGCCCGTGTCGCGCCAGAAAAGCTGCTATGTCGGCATCGTAATTGGTCCAATCTGCGACCATGTAGGCCACCCCCTGATCTTCGAATGCCGCCGTGATTTCATCGGTTAACAGTACAGCTTGCTCGTTGGCTATGCAGCTAATACACCAATCGGCAGTGACGTCGACAAACACTGGTTTCCCCTGGGCCAATAGCGCCTCCAGTCGCTCGTTCGACCAGGCGATGTGGTTGTCCGGACCCACACTTTGTGTCGTTACATCGAAACCACGCCAGCCGGCAACAGTGCCAGCTCCGACCAGGCAAGCCAGTGCAAGCGCTTTGCGCCAGCCCGGATAGCGCCACAACCACAAGCCCAGGCCTATAAGAAGGGCGCCAACCATTGCCACCGCCATGGTGTTTACGCCGGTTTGCCTGCCCGCCACCCACAGCAGCCAGATTGCTGTGGCGTAGAGCGGGAAGGCCAGGAGTTGCTTGAGTGTTTCCATCCAGGGTCCGGGTTTGGGCATTGCGGACCGCAGTTTCTTGCTGTAGCTCAGGAGTACCATAGGGGCCGCCATTCCGGCGCCCAATGATGCAAATACGGCCAAAGCAATTGGTGCAGGTTGGGTGACGGCGAAGCCCAGCGCCGTGCCCATAAATGGCGCGGTGCACGGGCTGGCCACTATCACCGCCAAAACGCCGGTAAAGAAACTGCCACTCAAACCCTCTTTTTCCGCCAGGCCACTGCCGGTGCCCATAATGCTACTGCCCAACTCGATTACCCCGGACAGAGATAGCGCCATTGCGACAAATAGGTAAGCCATTGCAATGACGAACCCAGGTGACTGAAGGTGAAAGCCCCAGCCGATAGCCTCGCCTGCCCGTTGCAGGAAAATCAATATTGCCGCCACTAAAACGAAGCTGGCAACCACTCCTGCAGCGTATACCCAGCTTTGGATGTGTGCCTGATTGTCAGCTGTGCGTGCAAAACTCAGCATTTTGAGGGAAAGAACCGGGAAAACGCAGGGCATCAGATTCAGAATACTGCCACCCATGAAAGCCAGCAGCAGCATGTACAGCAGGTAGCCGAAACTCTGTGGTGTAGCGAATTCCTGGCTGCCAGATGTGATAGTTGCAGCGGACTTGAAATCGCCCGCTTCCTCAACTTTGCCGGAATCGAAATTCAGTTCAAAAACCTGCTGATTTGGCGGATAACAGAGGCCAGCGTCGGCACATCCCTGCGAGCTAACGCGCAAGACCGCCTGCCCCGGAATACGTGAAGGGTCTATTTTTACTAGTGCTTCTCGATAGTAAACACTTACATCACCAAAATATTCATCTGTGCGGTCAAGCGCTGGTGGATAATGAGTCGCCAGGTCAATAGTGCCGTCTGCATCGCTCAACTCAAATTTGAAGCGATGCTGGTAAAGGTAATAGTTATCTTCAATTTGCCAATAGAGCTCAATACTGTGGTCGGGCTGGATTTCAACCGACAGTTTGTAGGCCTCTTCAACAGGAAGAAATTCGATCGCTGCAGCGTCGGTGTCGAAGGGGTTGCCACTTGAATTATCAGTGAACCCCTGGGTAAACCCCATGCTGCTGAACGCTAGCACCAAAATGGCGAGCAATGCGCGCATGAATACTCCTCTATAAAAACCAGATGTAAAAAAACCCGCCGTTGGATGACCGGTGCTCTAGAATGTGGACAGCTCCAGGGCCGTAGTGTAACAGTACCGACCTGTCCCCCCAATTTTCTGTAGCCTCGGTTCGAGCAGGAAGTGATATAGTGATAAGACGTCGGACGCCGGCAATAGTTTCAGTATTAGGTGTAATCGCGGAGTAGTTAGATGATGAGGCGAATTATCGTCGGGATGTCCTTTTGCCTGTTTTTGATGTTAGTCGGAATTGCCAATGGCATTGAGCCTGCCAATTCGACCCTTGGCGTCACTGTGGAGCGCGCATGGGTGCGTGCTATGCCACCCAGTACGCGCAATACCGCGGCATATTTTGCGCTGAAAAATAATGGAAATGCCAACATAGTCATCACTGGAGCCAGTAGCGATTCAGCAAAAGAAGCTCAGATTCACCACAGTCGGGATATTGATGGCTATATGAGTATGGAGCGTCTTGAGAGTGTTGCTTTGGGTCCGGGTGAGACTGTTGAGTTTACCCCGGGTGGTATTCATCTGATGCTGCTTGGGCTTGAACAAGTGCCCGCGGTGGGAGGCACCGTCAATCTATGTTTGCTTTTGACCTCCGGTCCCGCAATTTGCGTGGATGCGCCGGTGCGGAAATCAGCGGCTAAAAATTCACACGATCACCACTAGCGGTAATACAATACCAACCTCAATGAGCGAAAACGCGGTAATTAGATATGAACGAAGCGATTAAGGACAAAATGGCGGGTAGGTTGGACTATTTGCGTGATACCGATGTGGTTAAATGGCTGGGCGGCATATTAGCTTGTTATCTGTTGATCGCACTTGTCCTGGGCATGTATTGGAGCATGGCCCCTGCTCCGTTTGATGTGAAAGAAAAGGCCGCGGAATATGCAGCCGAAAGTGGTGGCGCCGTGGTAACCGGCTCAGTTACGACGGCAGCCCTGATGGGAGCTGTGGATACCCTGCTAGAAAAACCGGGCGGTTTCTTGCATAACGATCGATTTCCTCCGGGGCTGTGGTTGGACAACATACCCAACTGGGAATACGGCGTGTTGATTCAGGTACGGGATCTGTCTCGTGCTATGCGAGAGGTGCACAGTCGGTCGCAGTCCCAGTCCACAGAAGACCCGGATTTGGCGAATGCCGAGCCCCGCTTTAATTTCAAGGCCGATAGCTGGATTTTACCTGCCTCGGAGTCGGAATATTCCGACGGTAGAGATTTTACCTATGAATACTTTAAGCGCTTGTCTGATCAGCAAGAGAGCAATGCCCAGTTTTACGCCCGAGCGGACAATCTTCGTTATTGGTTGGCCACGGTGGACACGCGATTAGGCAGCCTTTCCCAGCGTCTGAGTGCCAGTGTTGGCCAGCGCCGGCTAAATACTGATCTTGCCGGTGATGAAGGAGCCACGCAGTCCACGACTGCGCCCAGTGAGATGATGGTGCAAACCCCATGGTCAGAAATCGATGACGTTTTTTATGAGGCGCGAGGCACCGCCTGGGCCCTGATTCATTTCCTCAAGGCAGCTGAAGTCGATTTTGCGGATATTCTGCGCAAGAAAAACGCGTTAGTCAGTGTGCAGCAAATCATCAGGGAATTGGAGGCTACGCAGGATGTGGTGTGGGCTCCAATGATTCTCAATGGTACCGGTTTTGGTACCTTGGCCAATCACTCACTGGTAATGGCGTCCTATCTCAGCCGCGCCAATGCCGGTGTTACTGATCTGCGCGACCTTATGTCCCAGGGCTAGTCCTGGCGGTAGCGCAAGCGGGTGCCGGTATCCAGCGAAAGGCGGATTTCCGTGGCGTCCAGCTCATTGGGGAAGTAGGTTCCGGATAGTTTCGCGTCTAGCAGGCTGGCCCCTTCAAGGTTGGTATTGCGAAAATCGATGCCTGACAGGTCACTGTTGCGGAAATAGGCATTGCTGAAGTCCAGGCCCTCGGCATTCATGTTGCGAAGATCGCGGCCTCGATAATCACCGCTTTTGAGTTCACTGGTGTCGATTTGATCACGCTGTTCGTTGAACGCTTTGATGTCCTCATCGCGC
>JBALVT010000201.1:0-7532 GCA_036961345.1 Halioglobus sp. | reverse complement strand
TATTTTTTTAATCCCTGAGTATGCGCACAAATGCGTGATTTTTGATTCACCCCGGAGGTTCTAAATGTCGCATTCACCACTTGAAAAGCTTGAATCCGGGGTCTTATGGGATGAGTTTTGTGACCAGCTAAAAGCCGCGGGCAGCCAGGTTTTGGCCCCGGCGGTTCCCGGCGATATACACACGAGGGCGGAAGGGTTTCGATACCTGACGCGCCTGCTGAGATTGGCGTTGGAAAAGAACATTGAGTTTTCCAATCCACAGTTTCCACAATTTTATTCCCTCTCTCATGAAACCGCCAAAATTGGTAATGACAATCCGGATAACTATTATCAGAATTGTGCGGTGGACGGCAGCCGGGACTATCTCGTCAGGGGGAATCGCGGCTCAGTCGCCTACTTAAGCATCGAATCGAAAGCGGGGTCTTTTGCCGGTGGCGGCGATATGGCTCCCACCGGGCATATAGAGCTCGATGGGCTGACATTGGACGCGCATGGCGATTTTGAACTGTTGGTAAGCGCCACCAGAACAGTTGGCAACTGGCTTCCAATGACGTCTGAAACAGATAACCTATTGGTGCGCCAGACCTTCCGGGACCGAGCGGCAGAACATCCGGCCCAGTTAAGTATTGAATGTCTGAATCCCCTCGGCGGTGCCGAGCTTGAGCCAGCGTTGTTCGCGCAGCAACTGCTGCAGGTTGTCCCCTTTATCACCGGGACCGCCGGCTTGTTCCGTGGGTGGATGAACCTATTTTCCAGCCATGTCAATCAGTTGCCCCCCAACGATCAGGCCATGTGTTTGCGCGCGGGAGGCGACCCCTCTATTCATTACCACAACAGCTATTGGCGTCTGGGTCCCAACGAAGCCCTGCTAATCGAATTTATGCCACCGAAATCCTGCCGGACCTGGAATTTTCAGCTGTCTAATTATTGGATGGAATCGCTGGACTACCGCCATCATCGAATATCGGTCAGCAATTACTCCGCCCATACCGAAGCAGACGGGCTTGTGCGCATAGTGGTGGCCCATAGTGATCCCGGTCCAAAATATCGCAATTGGCTCACCAGCGCCGGCCACGAGTTGGGCGCGATGTTACTGCGTTATGTCGAGGCTAGCGATTTTCCTCCAATATCGACACAAGTTATTGTTTTTAATGATCTTTTGTCAGGATCTAACGGAGATTCCTGTGAGCGGATATAACTATCAGATTGACAACATAGTGCGAGCGGCTCAAGCGGAAGATGGCCTTACGAATTTTGGGGATGAGAGCTTTCGCGAACCTCTGCGCAGGCTTCTTTGGTCACTGGAACACGAAGCGCAGTTGAATGAAACCGGGGCATTGGTTTTGCAGCAACGAATGGTGGATATTCTGGTCACTCGATTGCGGGTTCAGGCGTATTTGCAACGTTACCCGGAAATTCTCGATGAAGAAATCCTCGCCCCGCTTGTTATCGTTGGACTGCCTCGGACCGGCACTACCATGCTGCACAGAACGATAGCGGCCGATCATCGTATGTATGCGCCTCTTTGGTATGAAGTGAGGTTTCCCTGTCCGGCGCTAGACTGGGATTTCACCTCCAGGGGCGATCAACGTATTGTTGATGCTAAAGCAGAAATGCAGGCGATGGTTGACGCCAATCCGAATTTACTCGCTATTCACCCGATGGATGCAATGGGTCCAGATGAAGATATTATGCTGCTTGAGCAGTCTTTTTACAGTTTTATGCCACAATCGAGCGCCAATGTGCCAAGTTTTGATGCTTGGCTGGAAGCGCAGGATCACACCCCCGGCTACCAATACCTGAAGTTGTTGTTGCAGTTTTTGCAGTGGCAGAAGAAACGGACGGGGTGCCCGGCTGAACGCAGCCCGGCTGAGCGCTGGACCTTAAAAGCACCCCACCATCTGCACTATATGGATCTGGTATTAAAGGTCTTTCCAGATGCTAAAGTGGTGCAGTCTCATCGAGATCCCATAGAGACTATTCCCTCTCTTACGAGCCTTATCGCAGGGGTTTGGCTTATTTACTCAGATTCTGTTGATCTGACTGAGGCCGGGCGGCAATGGGCGCGAAAATTTGCCAATGGTATGCGACGTACCATGGCTGTGCGTCAACAAAACCCGGAAGAACGTTTTCTGGACCTATGGTTTCACGATACGGTCAGTCAGCCGCTGGTGGAAATTCAGAAGATTTACGATTTTTTGGGTATGGAACTGACCGTCGAGGCTCAGGCAGAGATGGAGCAGTGGCAGGACTTTAATCAGCGGGAGCTGCGGCCGTCGCATGACTACACGCTTGCGCAGTACGGATTTACGGAATCCGGACTTCAGGCGCAGTTTCGCGAATACCGGGATAAGTTCATTATTGGTCGCTAATACCAGCAGTTGGCCGCGCGGCGAAGCGGGAACAGTTTTTTCGGCGTCGAATACGTCATCCGCAGCTTTGATGAGTGCGAAATCCTTACACAAAATTTCCTTTGTTGATTTTGGCCACACGGTTTCAACTTGCTTGCGTCGCCCCTATAATCGGGACAGGGATATTCCTGATTTTATTAGAGTTTTACGCAAACATTTGAAAGGGGGGAGCCGCTTGTCGGGCCAGTGGTACCAAAGTTCAAACGAAACTCTGGGGCAATTAACAAATGCTTTGAGGACGGCGTGGTACACCCTGGCAAAGCCGGAGCGAGCGCGACGTGTGCGGCAGTTAATCTTACTGCTGCTGCTTGTCTGGGGAGTTTTTGCGCTGGCAGAGCTCCTGTGGACATTTTTTCCCCGCAATACGGCCGCGTTACCGCCCGCAAATTCGATTCTCAACCCGATGGAAAGCGGCACAGGTAGCTCTGAAACAGAATCGGTCGATCTTGATACCATGTTGTCCTGGCACCTGTTCGGCGAGGCGGGACAGGCAGCTCCGACCCCGGAGGTGTCTGTGGTGCCGACAGCCAGTGATAGAGACGGCATTGAAAAGGGTGCTCGTGAAACTCGGCTGAGCTTAAAATTGCGCGGCATTATCTCCGCTTCTGAAGACGGTCTTGGCCACGCAATTATTGAATATAAGTCCAAGCAGAATGTCTATGCGGTGGAGGATAAACTGCCGGTTGGCACCAGAGTGACCCTGGCCAAAGTACTGCCCGGGGGCGTGGTTCTGGATAACGGGGGAACCTACGAATTGTTGCGTTTATTTGAGGACACAGCGCTTTTGGGGCAGCTGCCACCGGAGCAGGTGAAAAAACCTTCTGCGACTCAAGCTGCAGGTGATAACGAGGCGGTTATTGATGCCCGCGGTGGTGGCAAGTTTTCAGCGCAGATTGGTGGTAATCTCCGCCAGCAACTCTATGAAAACCCCCAGTCCCTGGCCGAAGTCGTCAGAGTGAGTGCTGTAAGAGAAAATAATACACTCAAAGGCTATCGGATTGACCCGGGAAAAAGCGCCGAGCAATTTACCCAGTTGGGTTTTAAAGCTGGCGATGTCGTGACCAGCGTTAACGGTATTAATCTCGACAATCCAGGCAATACCATGCAACTTTATCAGCTGATGCGGTCTGCCTCTGAAGCTGTTTTTGATTTGGAGCGTGCGGGGCAAAATCTCACTTTAACGGTAAGCCTCAGTGGGGCTGCCGGTGGTGCGCAATAAAATGATGGATCTGAACACGCTAGTACAGAGGATGAAGGTTTGCTGATAGTTGTTAAACGTCTGCTGAAGACACCGGCGTTAATCGCCCTGCTCGCAATGAACCCCCTGCTGGGGTCCGCTGCGTTCGCGCAGGACTATACAGTAAACCTGAAGGAAACCGACATTCAGGAGTTGATCAAGTTTGTCGCGGAGGCCACGGGCACCACTATCGTGGTAGACCCGGCGGTGAAGGGCAAGGTGAAAGTTGTCTCTTCCAAGCCGGTGTCCAAGAGCGAACTGTACAACCTGTTTTTATCCATTCTAGAGGTACACGGCTATACCGCTGTACGCTCCGGTGGTGTTGTTAGGGTAATACAAAGCAAGGATGCCCGTTCTTCCCCGGTCTCCGTTCGGGGAAAAGCCGGAGTTGGTAGTTCGGATGAGTATGTCACCGAAGTTATACGGCTGGATAATATATCCGCCGCAAAATTGATTCCTGTATTGAGACCGCTGGTGCCGCAGCAGGCGCATATGGCGGCTTACGCGCCGAGTAATGCCATTATTATCTCCGACGTCTCGGCGAATATTGATCGCATACGAGACATTATTCAGCGTATGGATCAGTCCGCTCAGCAGCAGGCCGACATTGTTAAACTTAAATACGCCGTGGCAGACGACGTTGTGCGAATGCTCGATCAACTGAACAAGTCTGAGGCCAAGCAAAGCGGTTCGGCGGAATCGGAGGTCCTCCTGGTCGCTGATTCGCGCACCAACAGTGTGTTGATCAGCGGCGATGAACTCGATCGTGCCCGTATTAATAAACTGATTAAATACCTCGATACGCCTCTTGAACAAAGTGGCAATGTAAAAGTGGTTTACCTTGAGTATGCCGAGGCGACCGAAATTGCCGATGTGCTAACCCGGGTCATGCAAAATATCAGTCGTCTTGATTCGACCGATGGCAAGAAACAGAATAATTCCGGCGGCCAGTCGACTATCGAGGCGGATGAGGGCACCAATTCGCTTATTATCACAGCAGACACCGGGGAAATGGCCTCTATCGAAGCGGTGATACGCAGGCTGGATATTCGGCGCGCACAGGTCCTGGTTGAAGCGATCATTGTTGAAATGGAGCTGATCGACGGGCAGGATCTCGGTCTGCAGTGGCTATTTGCCAATTCCAGCGGGTTATACGGCAGTAATATCAACGCCGGGGATGCTCGTGCAAGAAACATAGCCGGGGCGGTGTTACCACCGAGTGAAACGGATGAGCCGATAACAGATCCTGATCTGGGTGATCTGGCAGCAGCGTTGGCGGGAACCCCGGGCCTTTCTTTGGGTTGGGGCAGCATAGACGACAATTTATCAATGACGGTTATTTTGAGTGCTTTAAAAGAGGAAAATAACGCCAACAT
This sequence comes from Halioglobus sp., assembly GCA_036961345.1. Classification (GTDB taxonomy): domain Bacteria; phylum Pseudomonadota; class Gammaproteobacteria; order Pseudomonadales; family Halieaceae; genus JBALVT01. The sequence continues at coordinate 2,508 of JBALVT010000201.1, read as the reverse complement.
ATTGTCAACGCCCAGCCTGTTAACCCTGGATAATCAGGAAGCCTACATCACCGTAGGTCAGAACGTACCCTTTGTGACCGGCTCGTTTACCAATACCGGTTCGGGTGGCGATGGCGCTCAGAATCCCTTCCAGACTATAGAGCGCGAAAACGTCGGTATCACTCTGACTGTAACACCGCACATCAACGAAGGTGATTCTGTTGTGCTGGATATTGAACAGGAGGTGTCCAGCTTAACGGGCCTATCCGCTATTGCTTCAGATCTCATTACCAATGAGCGAAAGATTCAAACTAAAGTGTTGGTCGCTGATGGCCGCACGGTAGTGTTGGGTGGACTCATTAAAGACGATGTTCAAAATGGTACTCAGAAGATTCCATTCCTGGGCGACATCCCATATCTCGGCAGGTTGTTTCGCACCGATGCCGTAAAGGTGACTAAAACCAATTTGTTGATTTTTATCCGTCCCACCATTATTCGGGACGATGAGCAACTCGAAGGTGCATCCGCTGAAAAGTATCACTATATTCGTGCTCAGCAGTTATTGCGTAAGGAGCAAGGTTTGATGTTCCTCGATGATGAAAATATTCCGGTTATCCCGGAGTGGAATGAACAAATTCAGCAGTTGGAAGAAATTCGCGAGCAGGATCAGCAATCTGACGCGGCTACCCCCACGAGTGACAACTAGTGTCAGGCTCTGACCCAGTATTGGAAACAAGCCCCGTGGCTGCTGACCAAGGTAATGCGCGCAGTGATTTGCCCTTTACCTTTGCCAAGCAGTTTGGCGTGTTGCTGGACACTGCAGGCGATCACCCTATTGTCGTGCACCAGGGCGTGCCAGGTGCCACTGTGCTGGCCGAGTTGCGCCGCCATCTTGGGGTTGTATTTGAGCTGCAGGAGGTCAGCGATACGGAGTTTCAGCGCCGCTTGACACTGGGTTACCAGCGCGGCAATAACGAAGCGGTGCAAATGGCAGAAGACATCGGCTCTGACGTTGATTTGAGTCGTCTCGCGGATGAGATCCCGGAGATGGGTGACCTGATGGATGCCGAGGATGATGCTCCCATAATTCGCCTGATCAATGCCATACTCTCCCAGGCGGTTCGGGAGAAGGCTTCTGATATACACGTGGAAACTTTTGAGGATAGGCTCAGTATTCGCTACCGGGTCGACGGTGTTTTGTCCGAAGTGCTATCACCCAAACGGATGCTTGCGCCGCTGTTGGTGTCGCGTCTGAAAGTGATGGCGAAGTTGGATATTGCGGAAAAGCGTATCCCGCAAGACGGTCGGATTTCAGTCAAGATCGCCGGGCATGCGGTTGATATTCGCATGTCCACAATTCCCTCAGCGCACGGTGAGCGCGTGGTGTTGCGCCTGCTGGACAAACAGTCAGGGCAATTGCAACTGTCGCAGTTGGCCATGAACGAGCAGGTCTTCGCCGCCTACCAAAAGTGTTTGCAAACCCCACACGGAATTATTTTGGTGACCGGGCCTACCGGTTCAGGAAAAACCACCACATTGTATGCAGGCCTGTCACACATCAACGAGTCTTCGAGAAATATACTTACAATCGAAGACCCCATCGAGTATATGTTGCCAGGTGTCGGGCAAACACAAGTGAATGGCAAAGTAGATATGACCTTTGCCAGAGGTCTAAGAGCAGTTCTCCGGCAGGACCCGGATATCGTTATGGTAGGCGAAATCCGCGATCTTGAAACCGCTGAAATAGCCGTACAGGCCTCGTTGACGGGTCACTTGGTGTTGTCCACATTACACACCAATACTGCTATTGGTGCCGTCACTCGATTGCAAGATATGGGTATTGAACCCTTTTTACTGGCCTCCAGCTTGATTGGTGTGATGGCCCAGCGACTGGTTCGCTTGTTGTGTGAAGAGTGCAAGAGCCCGGTTTCTGCTGACGCCAAGGAACTGGAGTTACTCGGTCTGACAGAGACTGTTGATACTGCGACTATTTATCGTCCCAAGGGTTGTGAGCACTGCAAATACACCGGTTATCGCGGCCGTACAGGTATTTATGAAATGATCGAAGTGGACGACGCGTTGCGGCTGATGATTCACGAAGGCGCGAGTGAGCAGCAAATGTTAGTGGAGGCTCGTAAGGCCTATCCGGGTATGCTGGAGGATGGCCGGCGGCGCATTCTTGCGGGCGAAACCAGTATGGCTGAGGTATTGCGGGTTACTACCGCATCCGCCTAATGTCGAGTCTATGAATACATGACAGCCTATCGATATCAGGCGCTGAATGCTTCGGGCAAGCTGATTAAAGGCGTCGTCGAGGGCGATTCCGAGCGACAGGTCAGGAGCCAACTGCGCGGGCAGAGTTTGCGCCCTGTAGAAGTGGGGCTTGCCAATCGTCAGGTGGCCAGTAGTGCGTCCGGCAAGAGCAGTTTGTTTGCGCCGCGAATCAGTATGGGCGACTTTGCACTCGTAACACGGCAACTGGCGACGCTGGTCACGTCCAACCTGCCATTGGACGAATGTTTGCAGGCG
>JBALVT010000200.1:0-7603 GCA_036961345.1 Halioglobus sp. | reverse complement strand
CCCCAGCGCTGCGGTGGCGAGATTGAAATCCGGAACACCGGGAACGACTACAAGCCCGGCCTTGTGATACGTGGAAATCACCAGCTCCACGGGGCTTTTTATACGCGTGCCCACGGATGCGCTCGAATAAAAGTCTTTCGACAGGAACAGCATCTCAAGATAGGCGGCAATATCGTAATCTAGGGCCCTGAAGCGACGCCCCAGGTCGACCTGCAGTTCAGATGAGAGTTCTTCACGGACAAAATAGCGATAGATTTTCGCCGCTATATATTCCGACGTCACACTTTGCTGCAGAATGATGTCGATGATATCGACACCGTCGTAATGTCCTGTGTGCCCCAGAAAGGTTTTCTTCGAGGCGTCATGCAGGCCGGGAGAGACCTGGAACTCCAGCCCGGAGTAATCCCAGCCGGTAAAGGCGCGGGCCGCTTCGCGAACATCCTGTTCCTGATAGTTCCCCACCCCCATGGTAAATAGCTCCATGATCTCGCGGGCAAAGTTTTCATTGGGTGAACCGGCGACGTTAAAGCGCGCATCCAGAAAGGTCAGCATTGCAGGATCCTGGGCGACGCCTACAAGCAGTGTACGAAAGTCACCCAGGCCGGCACTTTGGAACAGCTGCAACTGCTTGAGCATTTTGCGGTAGTCTCTCACCTTGTCTTCATTGGTGGCAAAGTGGCCGTGCCAGAAAAGCGCCATCTTTTCCTGCAGTGGCAGCGGTGAAGTGAGCATGCGGTTGGCCCACCAGTAGGAAACACGATCCGTTTCCAAGCGGCTCGCGCGCAACCAGTAAAAGAATTTGTTTACCACCGGCTGGATCGGTCTATTTCCAGAACTCTTGACCTTTATACCCAGAGCCTGGCCGGTATCTTTGGCTAGCTTCGTCGTTGCAGGCCGGCTGGATGGAAAAGGATCCAGGCCCTCATCAAAAATACCCGAGTGCTCAAAGGGAAACTGCCACTGGGCATTCACCCCTTCAAAATACACCAGGCGATTAACCGCCCTCTCGTGGCCTAGTGTCTTCAGCTCACTGACCTGCGCGGCGCTTCCGCCAAACCCTGCCCGCTCCAGTAGGTGAGCAGCATGTTCTGCGCTCCACTTACTTGCGGGCATAGGAGACAGGTCCCCATCCCAGTTACTTTGTGCAAAGCACAGTGGGCTGGCGAGAACAGCTAGCGTGCAAATAGTCAGTGCGCAGTTATTATTCTGCATGGTCTTTTCTCAAGCGCAAGTGCACAGAGTATAAACCTAGGGGCACACATTCGCACGGTCAACTATGGCCAGCCCGGGCGCAGTGATTTATCCCCCTAAGTCGGGTCAATTCAGAGACTGCAGTTGCGCAGGCTCCCGGGTTCTGCCGTGTTTGGGAAAGCTGTTAAGCTTAGCGGTGCTTCGCCGTGAACAGTGGCGGGTTTTCGCAAGACACCACAGGTCGGTTTATTTTGTTATGCCTAGGATATGACGCCATGAGTGAACAAAACATCGCACACGAGCTTGCCGTCGCATATGCACAGTACATAGACAACCGTGAATTTGCGCTTTCCCCGCTGTTCCTGTGGGGAATGAGTATTAATGGCGACGCTACTATCGGGGACGCTACAGCGCCGCCGGACCTGGCGTTCAAGGACGACCTACTGGAAAACATAGATGCGGTTCTCACTGTGCACTTCGAGGCACGCAAGGGCATCTGGACCTTTTTTACCGAGGTCCAATATGTGGACCTGAGGCCGACGGCAAACGTTACGATGGGTCCCATTGAGGTTGAAGCAGATATCACATTCAAAAATACGATGTTTGAACTGGGGGCCGCATACACGCTCAGCGAATCTGGCAGCACACGCTGGGAAGTCATTGGTGGTGGCCGCTATACCGACCAGGATGTCGAGGTTGGTGCGACCCTAACCACCCCATTGCCTCCGCCCCTTGATGAAGTTGACCTCGACATGGAAGGTGGAGATGACTGGTGGCATGCCTTCCTCGGCGCGCGTGTTTCTCATTCGTTCAATGACAAGTGGAGCTTTCTCGGCCGCACGGACCTGGGTTATGGTGGCTCTGATAACAAGGCCTTAAACGCCAGCTTCATGTTCGACTATCGCTTCAGGGATTGGGGGTCAGCGTTTGCCTGCTATCGATACCTGTAATACGATTATGACGATGACAGCAGCAGCGATGGCTACGCTTTTGACGCGTATCAACAAGGTCCTCTGCTAGGATTGACGATTTACTGGTAGTTGCTGAGCACGCTGCAACGCGCCATGGGTTTTCCAGATCAGGTTAAGTATAAGAATGGTACTAACGTAATTAGCCTCATCAGCATCAATGACAAGAGGGTCAGAAAATGAGAAGGACTATACATCTCTTATTGGGGCTATTCATACCGTTGGCAATTTTACTGACCCTGGTCAGTTGCAGTCAGGAAATTGAAGTTCCGGCAGAATCACCTTCAGTCGAGCAACGTCGACCCAATATCCTTTTGATTGTTGCCGATGACCTGGGTTATTCGGATATAGGTTCCTTTGGCGGGGAAATCGCAACACCGACCCTGGATCGCCTAGCAGATGAGGGACTGCAACTGTCCAACTTCCATGTGCTTCCTACCTGCTCACCTAGTCGATCGGTTCTGCTTTCGGGTGCGGATAATCACGTGGCGGGTTTGGGAACAATGGGGGAGTTAAAGACACCCGAAATGCAAGGCCATTCCGGATATGCAGGCTATCTAAATTTTGAAGTTGCTGCCCTGCCCGAAGTCCTGCAAGCCGGTGGATATCAAACATATATGGCAGGAAAATGGCATCTTGGCCATGAGAAAGACACCATTCCACACGCCAGAGGGTTTGATGAGACGTTTGCGTTATTGCCCGGCGGTGGTAGTCATTGGCGTGACATGAAACCACTTTCTCCCCCGCAAACCATGATCTACAGCCGCAATGGACAAAAGGTAGAGTCACTGCCCGATGATTTTTATTCCACGACCTACTACACCGATACCATATTGAACTCCATCGATCAGGGTAAAGACGATGGCAAACCATTTTTCGCCTACCTGTCGTACACCGCACCACACGACCCCCTGCATGCCCCCGAGGCATATATCGATAAATACAAGGGCCGTTACGACGAGGGCTGGGACGTATTACGCGAACAAAGATTACAAAGTCTAAAGGCTCTTGGGATTATTCATAAGGATGCAAAACCTTTCCCACGTCTGGAATCGGTTAAATCCTGGATTGAAATGTCCCTTGAAGAAAGAGCTGATGCTTCCCGGGATATGGAAGTCTATGCTGCGATGATCGATTATCTGGACGAACAGATCGCCCGGGTATTTGACTACCTGAAGGAAATCGGTGAGTACGACAATACGATGATCATCTTCCTCTCGGATAATGGTGCTAATGGTCATCTGCCAACCGCCTACCCTGGACAGACCGAAGAGTTCCTGGACTCTTTTGACAACAACCTGGAAAATAGGGGTTTAGTCAATTCTTTCATCGAACAGGGACCTGGTTGGGCACAGGTCAGCATGGCACCCGCCCGAATGTTCAAGGCGTACACTTCCGAAGGTGGGATCAGGGCGCCACTGTTGGTAAAACTTCCGGGCGCGATGCCTAATGCAGGCACGATGAATCATTCGTTCTTCCACATACGTGACATCATGCCGACCATCCTTGATGTTGCTGGAATTGAATTAACCCGGAGCATTAATGGCCGACCTGTTGTTCCAATGTCGGGTGATTCCGTACGCGATCTCTTGTCCGGAAACGCTAAGTCGCCCTACGTGGGAGCAGACCGGGTCGGATATGAACTCTTTGGTATGAAGGCATACTTTGATGGTGACTGGAAAATTCTGTGGATACCCCCACCATTTGGAGTCGGAGACTGGCAACTGTACAATTTGAGTGAAGATCCTGGGGAATTGATTGACCTGAGTGATCAAAAACCAGAAAGATTAGTGAAGATGATTGCCCAATGGGAACAATACAAGGTGGAGAATCGAGTACTCGATATTTCATTTAACCCGTCGGACGATTGAGCACAATCAGTGCTGGGTGGAGGGTTGCTAATGGCCAGTTGCAGGTTCTAAAGTAATGAACCAGCCCCATCCCAAACTTTCCCAGCAACTGGCTACTCCGGATCACAGACACTGCGCATCACATTCCCCTGCTCCTCATCCGTCATCCCCAGATCTGAATACAACTGATCCAAATCCTTCACAGTCTCGCAAGCTGCATAAAGCTCATACCCGGTATCAGCAATTAGCACAGCCCGCTGTTGAATTGCACTGAAATTTGACCCAGGGTTTGCATTGAATTAGGTTCCACCCACCTGGTGATAACTGGTTGTACAGTCGAAGCTTCCCAGAATTTTGGTGGGTCAATCCGGTATGCAAATATCTGCTTCATTTGGATCAATATTGAATGCAATTTAACACTCAGTTTACTCCTCCAGTAGGAGGGGACTACTGGAGGAGGCTGGGTCAATTTGCTACGACCCTCGTTGGGCTCGGCGTCAATCGACCATTGACGCCGGGATCCAGCTGCCGTGAAAACCGCCCGGGATACGCGGTAACTCAACCGTGGCGACGGGAGCGTTGTCCATGGATGCCGCGTCCATAATTACCAGCTCGCTGGCATTAGAGTTTGCATCATACACGTAGGTCATTAAATACCCATCGTCCTCGTTGTTACCGTCTGCCGCTGGAGCGAAGACTGGCTCGCCGCCCATACGGCCCAGGCCAAAATCGATGTCAGCAAAGCTATTTGTTTTCATGTCATATTTGCGAATGCCGCCCCTGGCAGCTGCGTCGTCGCCGGAAAAAGCTGCGTCGTTTGCGGTCATGGTGTAACCGAACTGGTGTTTTTGGCCCACCAGATTTTCAGCAATTCGGGGAAACTCGATTGCCCGATCGTCGATTTGTTCTTCCTTGACCGTGCCGCCGGCGAGATCAATTGTCCAGCGCCACAGTGCAGAGGGGGGCATGTCCATGGCTGAGTCACGCCACACATAGTCGTAACGGACGACATCAACAATAATCGTATTGTTTTCTTCATAGGCGTTCATGGAGTGGAAGACATAACAGGGGTTGATGTCGAACCACTTGACGTCAGCGTTAGTACCGTTTCGCGGCATGACCCCAAGGCGTGTCGGATAGCTTTCGTCCCACCGGACCGGCATATCTCCCGTCATCGCTAGTTCCAGGTCAATGCACGCGGGCATATCCATAAAGATGGCGTAGTTTTCGGTGATATTGAAGTCGTGCATCATGACCGGCCCGCCGATAGTGATGTCTTCGTTTTGCAGCATCTTGCCGTCCGCTGAAATGCGGTAATAGCGCAGATGAGGTTCGACCGCTGACGCTCCAAAACCGATCAGCTCTCCGTTTGCCGCACAGATTTTCGGGTGGGCGGTGAATGGGCCGTTGAGAACTCCGTCAAAGTCGGTCGGCCCGATGGTGTCGAGATTGGCATCTAACCGGTAAGGGAAATGTGCCTCTTCAAGGGCAAGCAACTGACCAGCATGGCCGATGATGTGCGTATTGGCCTTCGAAGAGTTCAGGTCCAGCATGACACTCAGGTCATAGGCATCTAACTCGGGATTCTTGATAAAGGGGGTCTGCACATACCGGTTGCGATAAGACTCGGCCTTACCGTCGCGCAATCTGACACCGTGCACCATACCGTCGCCCATAAAGGGATGGGGGCTAGTGCCACTTAGTGGATTCGCGCCTGCGCGTATATAGCGCCCATCAAGGTCGGAGGGAATGCTTCCCTTCACCTTCAGGTCGGTCAGGGTTTGCTCCTCCGTGACCGGTCGGCCGTTGCCGCGGTGGTGCATCGGAATATCTTCTTCAATCACTGTCATTCTTATTCTCTCCGTTAAGGCAACGTTATACTGCAGTGGGTCGGGCCAACCGGCCCACCGCAATTAATGCTCAAATGGATTTTTAGCATACGCTTCGTTTGCAGTAATTAGAAGTGAGGTGAGCAAACCGAGGCATAGCTTACACATTGGTACTGACGGTATTGCCAAGTTAAAGCACTGATAATGCTACCGTCGGCGCATGAACACATATAAACGTCACCGATTTCGGCTAGGCGCCCCCCACCCGATATCATTTCCTATGCTGTATGGCTCTACTACAGATTTAATCTGAGGCGCGCGGTAGCAGGCGACCAGGGTAAGAGAGCGAGGGATGAGTAGTGCGGCATTCCGACGATTCAAATCAGTGAAGCAGGTTCAGCGATTTGTGACTGCGCATGCTGCTGTCTCCAATCTGTTTAATCTGGGCAGGCACCTGGTATCTGCGGGTCACTATGGGGATCTCAGGACAAGTGCGTTCGCTGAATGGGGTAGGGCTGTTGCTTGAGAGCGGCAGCTCCAAAGTTAATGCCCATTGATTTTAACTTGTTAGTAACCTAGGATTAATTTAACCATACAAAAGATATGGCTATATTCTGTGGGTGAGTAATGAGTTATCTACGAGCAGGCCTTTGGTAGCTTTGATCTGAACACCGTTGTGTTGCTGGCTTCCACCAGCAAGATGCCATCGGCCAGCCTGTTGGTGGCTCTGGATGGCCGCAAGCGGTTTGGTTTCGATATCACCATGCCGATCTCCAACTATCTTCCCTACGAAGGTTATTATGGCGATGTAAGCTCCGAACAGTTGCTGAGTAATACCTCCGGGATCCCTGGTATCAATCATGTGTCGGACTATGGACCTCATCTGTGTCAATTTGTAGCGGAGCGGAAACTGAAAGCCTGTGGCAGGGAGATCTACCAGTCATTGCTACCGCACACTCAACCCCCGGGTGAATTCTATAGCTATGGCGGTAGCCCATGGCAGCTTGCAGGGGCAGTAGCCGAGCGGGTAGGCAAAAACGGGTGGAATAGTCTGTTTAAAAAATACATAGGAACCCCTTGCGACCTTGATGTATTCAAGTACGGCAACATGCTGATGTCAGATAAGCGGGCTATGTGGGATGGTGATCCAGCCAGCCTGGTCGGGAAGCGCAATCCTCATATAGGGGGAGGAGCGATCAGCAATCTACGAGACTACGGCAAACTACTGCGAATGCAGCTGAACGATGGATGGTGTGGCCCTCATCGCGTGCTGCCTGAGGGGGCCACAGAATTTATGCGGATTGAACGTAAGCTCCCCGTTCTTCCTCCGGAACCGGATTCTGGGCAGGGTTATGGGTTGGGCTGGTGGATACGGCCGCAGGACGAGTTTCCTGAACCCAATATTTATTTCGATCCTGGTGGCTTCGGGGCCCATGCATGGATAGACACTCAGCGTGGCTATGGTGCCATTTTTCTGGTTGAGAATTTATCACAAGCGGCTGGAGGAATCCCAGGGTAAGTGCGTTCAATGAGTGGAGTAGGGCGGTGGCCTGAGAGTCTAGGCCAGACGAATAAAGTATGAAAAAATTAACTTGCTGATACCCTGTATTTGGCATAACAAAGCATATAATGTGACTTAAGTTGTCGGTACCGTCATGTTCCTCACCCTATAGGTCTTTTTGTGTCCAAAATTGTTGTTATCTTGATCATCATTATCGCGTTCTTCGTGTTCCTTCGATATACATCGGGCAATAAGAAGGCAGCG
>JBALVT010000001.1:0-94937 GCA_036961345.1 Halioglobus sp. | reverse complement strand
GCTCTACAAAGCCGGCAGACATGCCCACGGCCACGCAATTGTTTTTCCAAAACTGTGCCCGGTGGCCGGAAGCAAAAGGAATTTTTCGGGCAGTCAATTCCGCGGCGTCGGGACCTATATAGGCGCGTAAATTACTCTCCGCCTCATCATCACTAATAAAATCGCTGGAGTAGACATGCCCTACCCCACGACGATGGGTCAGCCCGATATCCCATATCCAACCGGCATTTTGCCCGGTGGCAATGGTGTGGGTCGCCAGCGGCGCATCTGCGCTGTTATACGGGACCTGCATAGCCAGTGCAGTATCGTTAAATAACACAGCGCTGGTATCGACGAAGGGCACTTGCAAAGTTTTGCCCAGCAGAAGAGACGCAAAACCCGTGCAATCGACAAACAGATCAGCGGCCAGCGCCCCGTGTTCCTTCAGGGTAATAGACTCGATATCACCATTAGGCGCTAACACAGCGTCCTGCACGGTATCGATAATCTGCTGCACGCCCAAAACAGTTTTACAGTGTTTTTTAAGTAGCTCAGCAAAGGCACCGGCGTCCAGGTGATAGGCGTAATTACACTGGCCCTTATATTCGGACTCAGTAATATTTCTAGGCGCTAAACCCGCTTCACAGACGTGGTATTGAAAATTCGATTCGACGGCGTAGTTTTCGATATCCTCAATATAGGGGGCCAGATCCAAACGCCCGTAACCGAGAGGGACTGTAAACGGATGATAATAAAAGTCCCCGTTGCCGTGCACCCAATTGACAAACTTTCCGCCCTGTTTGAATGCGGCGTGACAGCAGCTGAATAAATCGGCTTCAGAGATGCCAATTTGCTGCATGGTATTTTTCATGGTGGGCCACGTGCCCTCTCCCACACCCACCGTGGGGATATCGGAAGATTCAACCAGCACCACTTGCAAACCATCTGGCTGATCACTTAGGTGGTGTGCGGCGAGCACCGCCGCAGTTAACCAACCGGCCGTTCCACCACCTACTATGACCACTTTTTTTACAGCTTGTGACATAACCTGCTATTCATCCGAATGGGGTTTGTACCAACGCGCTGGCACTGAGATTACCAGTGGAAAATCGAAACACAAGGGTACACCCAGTGCAAGAAAATTTCGCCTCTATTCGCCTCTATAGGACACGAGATACGCAAAAAAAAGCCCGCTCTTTCAAGCGGGCTATAAAATTTTCACTATCGTGTTTTCGGCGCTGCTTTAGAAAGTGCCCCTCAAACCGATAGCAAAACGAGAACCGTTGTCTTCAATATTGTAGGTTTGATTGTTGAAACGACCCGTTTGGCGGAGCTCCTCCTCGGTAATGTTAATACCCTCAAAAAATACGGTAAAGTTGTCAGTAAAATCATAACTTGCACTGATATCCCACTGGCCAAAAGTATCCGTATTAATCGGTTCGCCGTTGAAGCCGTTGTCTATATTACGCAGAAAGCCCTCACGGTTGTTAAAGGCAACCCGAGCCTGCCAATTGCTCGCTTCATAGAAGAGAATAAGGTTTTGTGAATCACCCAGGCCCTCAAGCGCAAAGGACTCTGTCGAATCAGCACTCAGACTGACGTTGCTGTCTACCACCGTCGCGTTAGCGATAATACCAAAGCCGTTTTCCCAGATATGCGTAATAGCAACCTCGTAACCCGTTACGTCGGCTGTATCACCATTGCGGGGACGGCTAACGGTATAGACCTCCTGCTCTCCATTAAGCTCCTCCGTGTTCGCGACCACATCGACATCCGGCTGTGTCGGATCCAATGCCAGCCCCTCAGCACACAATTCTGAATTCGCGGTACTACAGCGGAAATCATCAACCGGGCTGCGATCTGAGAGCGTATAGGTCTCAGCGCCTGTCAGAGTGGTTATGAAGTTGTCGATCTCCTTATCGAAATAGGCGAAGGACAATACGCTGGATTCACCGTAATACCATTCGAAAGAGATATCCCAGTTTTCAGCCGTAAACGGTTCGAGACCTGCATTACCGCCGGTGGCAGTCAGGTTTTGGCGCCGCGGCTCATTGAATACTGTAGCCGGGGACAGTTGCGACATAGTTGGCCGGGTCATGGAATCATAGGCGGCGAAACGCAAAACCATGTCGTCCTGAATATCGAGCTTAATATTGAGGCTTGGCAGAAGATTTGAATAACTGTCACTTTGCCTTATGGTAGTAGGTTCACCCAGCACATTGGAAAACAATGTGAGGTCCGAAGTCGGCACAACATCGTTAATAAAGCTCTGAATCGCCTCGACCTCAATATCAGTCTCTGCGTAACGTGCACCGAGATCGATGGTAACCGGCATGCCGCTCAGGTCAAACTCAAAAGCAAACTGCATGTACAGGCTGGTAATGTCCTCGTTAATCGTATAACGGTTGTTTTGTAGCGTAGTTACTATCGGATTACCTGAGTCAGCGAGGAACTGAACCATGGCGTCGCCATCGTAGGTATACCACTGATCAATCAGACCGCTGAAAAAGTTATCGGCTTCAAAGGGCTGGAAACCTATCACATCAAGCGGTGCCGGCGTACCGTAGCCGCAGAATGCGCACTGGCTGCCAAAGACCTGGAAGCTGGATTTTTCCCGCTCTTGCCGATAGGCGCCAAACTTCATGCTCTGAAACACGCCGGAGTCTGGCGTGTATTCAAAGTCTACCTTGGCTTCGTCGATCTGGTCCTCATCCGTGAACCGATTCCCTTTTTCGTTGTAGTGCAAACGAGCGCGGTTAGCGTCAGGCAAATTGCCATTGTCAAAGCCTTCATGCGCGACCTTGCCGTTATTAAAAGTGTAGTTGTTGATAATACCTACCACGTTGAAGCGGTCTTCACCTGCTCTGTCATTTTCTGCAGATGAGGTTGACACATCAAAAGTCGCCAACAATTTTTCGTTAATATCCCACTCCACATTCAGGCCAAAACCGTCGTTGGTGACATCCTTGGAGTCACGAGTGGTAGACACAAAATCTGTCGCCGGATCACCACTACCCTGGTGAAGATCTATTTCCTGGCTGAAATTCAGCAAGGTTCCGGTACCTGGGTCAATGGTGGCGTTGCCGACGCGATCAGGTTCAAACCAGGAAGCAAGATCATTCCATTCCGAGTCCACCTCAAATTTGGACACAAAGCCATCCAATGTAATGCTCAGGTCGTCAGAGGGAGCAAACTGAAGCACCAGATTGATGTTGTCGCGGGTACGTTCCTGCTGATCGACCACCTGATCCCAGTTACGCGGTATATAGGCATTGGTAAATAGAACCCCGTCATTCCTATTTGAAATGGTTTGACCCGGGCGCCAGCCCGCCGTCCCAATCCGGTTGATTTGTACATCGCGCTCCGTATGACTGGCCGTCAGTAACACCCCGATGTTGTCATCTTCACCAAATGTATTGCTGACAAACAGATAGCCTGCAGGAGAGGTTTCTTCAGAGAGCGTCTCATAGACGCCTTTTATCTCACCAACCACTTTTAGACCCGGTATATTCAGAGGCCTGGCGGTGGTCAGATTTACGGTCGCACCGATACCACCTTCTTGCAGATTAACAACGGTACTTTTGTAGATATTGGCGCCGGTAATCATAGCCGCCGGCAATACGTCGAAATTGAACTCTCGTCCTGGGCTATCGGTAGCGAGCTGGCGCCCGTTGACCAATACAGTGTTAAATTGTGGGCCCAGGCCGCGCACGGTGATCTGCTGCCCCTCACCGCCACTTCTATCAATCGCTACGCCCGTTACCCGCTGCAGGGATTCGGCGACGTTCATGTCGGGAAATTTACCGATGTCCTCTGCCGATATTGAATCTACAACACCGGAGGCTTCCCGCTTGATATCCATGGCTTTGGTCAAGCTCCCACGAATACCAGTGATAACAACTTCCTCCATTACGCCATCCTGGGCAAACGCGGTTCCGGCAGTCGTCGCGGTGATTAGGCTGGATATAGCAGCTGCCATTGCGCACTTCTTAAAATGCTGCTGCTTTTGCTGTTGAAACTTCATGGAGTGTCTCCCGAGCGATTAATTTATAATTATGTTTTGGCCTTATTTAGACGGCCAATTATAGGTGCTTTTTAAAAGAACAATCGAATCCTATTATATATCATATAAATAGTAAAGATCTGATCCTAGAAAATAGTAGGCACTACTTTTGCACCATCAAGGCCGCCTAAAGGGGGTAGATATGGGAAAATTGTTCACCGTTTCTGGCTCCTATGTAATATATATCTTATTATTAGCTGAGCACACCCCACTCCAGTGAGCGTACCGACCCAAGCTCCAATCAACAGGTGTAAAAAATATGTTTGGAATTTGTTATTACCCCGAACACTGGCCACAGTCTCGCTGGGACGAAGATGCACAGATGATGGCTGGCCTGGGGCTGAGCTACGTACGTATCGGGGAATTTGCCTGGTCCCGGCTGGAGCCTAGTGAGGGAGAACTCCATTTCGAGTGGCTGGATGCCGCGGTGAATAGCCTCACGGATGCTGGCCTCAAAGTGATCATGTGTACCCCGACGGCAACACCGCCCAAATGGTTGGTCGACAAATGGCCCGAAGTGTTACCGGTAGACCCGGAAACCGGTAGCACCCGGGGTTTTGGTTCCAGGCGCCACTACGATTTCTCCAGCGCCATCTACCTGCGCGAATCACTGCGAATTACCGAGGCGCTGGTGAAGCGGTACGGCAGCCACAAGGACATTGTCGGCTGGCAAACGGATAATGAGTTATGCTGCCACGACACCGCGCTCAGCGGCTCTGCAGTCGCCCGCGACGCGTTTCAAAACTGGTGCCGCGAACGCTACCAGAGCGTCGATGAATTGAACGCCGAATGGGGCAATGTCTTCTGGTCGATGGAGTTCCAGGATTTCACCGAGATCAACCTCCCCATTGGTGCTGTCACCGAAATCGGACCGGCCCACAGGCTCGCTTATCGCCGCTTTTCCTCAGACCAGGTTGTCAACTATCACAGCCGCATGGTGGAGGTGATTCGCACGCACGCACCGGGTAAATTCATCACCCACAATTTCATCCCAATGAACGAGACGGCGGTGGACAATTTCGCGCTGGCGGCCCCGCTGGACTTCGCCAGTTACGACAACTATCCACTGGGCCGCACTGATCTGCTGTTGGCAGAAGCTCCCATGGAGGAGCTGCGGCGCTATATGCGCACCGGCCATCCTGATTTTGCCACCTACTACCACGATCAGACGCGCGGCCTCCAAGATGGTGGCTTTTGGGTCATGGAGCAGCAACCTGGCCCCGTTAACTGGGCTAATAACAATCCACGTCCAGCGCCAGGCATGATAAGACTATGGACCCTGGAAGCCTTTGCACACGGCGCCGAATGTGTCTGTTATTTCCGTTGGCGCCAGGCCCCTTTTGCCCAGGAGCAAATGCATGCCGGGTTGCTAAGGCCCGACGGCTCGAAAACTGAAGCGTGGGAAGAGGCTGAACAGGCGATAGCTGAAGTAGCGCAACTGGACATTCTGAACCAGCCATTACAGCCGGCGTCAGTTGCCATTATCACCGGTGTCGAAGGGCTGTGGGTAAACGACATCGAGCGGCAGGGAGAGGCCTATGATTTTAACCTGGTGCAGTTGTCGTATTACCGTGCGCTGCGAGAACTCGGCCTAAATGTAGATTTTATTTCTGTGGAAGCAGATTTCTCGCCCTATTTGCTCATAATCGCCCCATCTCTGCCCATCATCGACGATGCATTTGTCGACAAATGCGAGGCGAGCGACGCAAGCTTTATCTTTGGACCTCGCGCTGGCGCCAAAACTGCCGAGTTTGGCTATCCGCTCAACTTGCCACCCGGGCTCCTGCAGCGCCTCGTCCCGCTGCGAATACTGTCTGTCGAGACCTTGCGGGCCGATTGCAGCGAAGTGATTAACTGGAACAACCGCCAGTATGAAAGCAATATCTGGCGAGAGCAGCTCGACGCGGGCGACGCGCAGGTTCTGGCGCAATATGACGACGGCGGCCCCGCGGTGGTCCGGCACGGAAGCGTCACTTATATAGCGACCTTGGCAAGCGGCGACTTCTTACGCGACTTTTTTCAGCATCAGTGTCACGAGCTGGGTATCAAAACCTATCATTTTGGCGAAGACATTCGAGTTTGCCAGCGGGGTGACCTGCGCTTTGCATTTAATTATTCTGGCCAGAAGCAGGCACTCCCGCTGGAACAAGATGCGGTTGTGGTGCTGGGCGAGCGAATAATAGAGGCTCACGGCGTGACTGTTTGGCAGGACCCGAAAGCGTAACATTACAGTTTGATTCACCGGACTGCCCTGTCGCTGAGCCGAGAGAGCTGATGATCGCAGGTCTCGTTTGATTTTATTATTATATGATATATAATATTTAAATAATCAGATTGGCGAGATCCAGATTCGACATGCTCAACTCCTTTCTCCTGAACACAGGACTGGGGTAAGTTATTGTTAGCATTTTGATAACCGGTCGATTAAAAAATCACAGAAAGTTGATTTCTCGATAATAAAAATACGACAGTCAGGAGTTGCCCGTGAGTGAGCAAGCCATTCAATTAAGTGTATTTTGTTTTGTCATCGGCCTGATCGCCCTGATTACCTACATTAAGTGTACCGGGCAAAATCGACATTCGGCTGATTCGAACAAAGAGTATTTCCTGGCCGGCGGAAGCCTGTCATGGATGTTTGTCGCCGGCTCTATTACGCTGACAAATCTCAGTACAGACCAACTCGTTGGCATGAACGGCAATCAGATGATGTTAATGGCAGTGTGGGAGCTGTCCGGCTTTGTCGGCCTGATTGTGTTGGCGAAAGTGTTTTTACCTGTGTATTACAAAAACAACTGCACGACCACTACTGAGCTTCTCGAACAGCGCTACGATAGCAAGCATATCAGAGCTCTGGTTTCGACCATGTTCCTGTTCATCAATGTCTTCGTATTTCAACCCGCAGTGATTTATACAGGGGCCCTGTTCATGATTTCAATGACAGGCATAGATCTAAACATGATGGTAATAGCCATTGCCTTTGCCGTCGTCGGCGCTGCATATTCTGTTCTCGGCGGTCTTCGGGCGGTAGCGGTGTCTGATACCTATGGCGGTTTTTTGGTGCTGGGAATGGGGCTTCTTATCGTGGTCCTTTCCCTGAACGCGATTGATTTCGATTTTAGCGGAATTCCACCTGAAAGATTGACCCTCATTGGCGATAGCGACTCGCCAGTTCCCTGGCACACTTTGTTTACCGGCATGTTCTTGATACAGATTTTCTACTGGAGCACCAACCAGACAATCACCCAACGCGCCATGGCTGCGCCCAATGTGAAAGAGGCACAAAAGGGTGTGTATGCGGCCGCATTTGTTCGAGTAGTATTCATTCCTGCAATGATTGTAGTGCCCGGCATTGTCGCCTTTAAACTCTATGGCGACATCGGTGATGTTGCCTATGGTCAAATCGTAGGCGATCTACTGCCGAGCTGGCTATCCGGCGTTTTCGCTGCGGCCATAGCAGCCGCTGTACTGAGCTCATTCAACAGTCAGGTGAACTCTTCTGCGGCAATGTATGTGTGTGATTTACACGAGCGTTATATTAACGACAAACCCAATGTGCCCGTTTTGAGCGGTATAGCGACGGTTGTTTTCGTTGTCATCGCAATCGCCATGGTGCCAATATACGCCCAATCAGAAAGCATCATTAACTTGTTGCAGGAATTATGGGGGCTTATCAGTATGCCCATACTGGCCTGTTTTACCGTCGGACTCCTGTTTCGGAATGTAGATTATAGGGCCGCAATATTCGCCGTATTATTTGGCGTGGCATTGTATGCCTGCTTTATCTGGGTCTGGATGCCGCTGCACTATATTCATATGACGTTTATTACATTTTTTGCCTGTGTTGGCATGGCATTGCTGGTCAACAGGTTTGTGCTGGGCAACCGAGCTGAGCTGATCGGTCTGGCTGGGCTATCTGCACCCCCATCGGAACCGGAACCGGTATAAAGCTTGCAAAGTAAAGACGGGCGCAAAAAAATACGCGCCCAGGGAGCATTTCGAGCAGCAGGTCAGGCCTTTTGCAGATAAATAATCAGCAGACTTTCCGGCATCATAATAGGCAACTGCAAACCAATTCTCATTAGTGCATCGCCACTGACGACCGAGCCGTTAATAACGTCCAGGATGGATTTCGAGTAGCTGCGCGGTTTCTCTGGCCAGATGATATTTATCTCGTACTGGTCATCGCTGCCCAGTCCACGAAAGCGGAAACGTCCGGGTGCACTATTGGGCTGACCGGCCAGCAAGGCGTAGGAAAACATCGCCTCTTTTTTGTCTGGCGAAATGATCCCAAAGCCACTTTCATACTCATGCAAATCGAGGCGTACCAGATCGCTGCCAAGAATCAGCTGCCGGTGTTTTTTGTGCAGCTCTACCGCCGCCTTTAACTCCCGTTTTTCGGCTTCGGACATGTCCAGCAGATTCGCTTCAATTCCCATATCCCCGAATAGAGCAACACCAGCGCGGGTTGCCATACTAATGCTGCGCCCGGTGATATGACAATCGTAGGGCCCCACATGGGCACCCATGAATTCGGGCGGGAAGAAGAAGGAAAAACCTCTCTGAATTCGCAGTCTATCCAGCGCATCGTTGGTGTCGGATGTCCAGATTCGGTCGGTATGGGCCAAAATGCCAAAATCTGCCCGCGCACCACCCGATGCGCAACTTTCAATTTCCACACTGGGATGGGCATTCCGAACGCGTTCCAGTAATTGATAAAGCGCAAGCGTCTGGTAATGCGTTACCACCCGTCCGTCACTGCCGCCGGGTTGATTCAGATCACGATTCATATCCCATTTCAAATAAGTAATCGCGTATTCGCTAAGTAGCGCATCGATACATCCAAAAAGATAATCCTGAACTTCGAGCCGGGTTAAATCCAATACCAGCTGATTCCTTGACATCACAAGTGGCGCCGGTGCCGCGCTGAGCACCCATTCCGGGTGGGCGCGGTACAAGTCGCTGTCGGGGTTGACCATTTCGGGCTCCATCCACAGACCGAATTCCATACCGCGGGCATTAACATGGTCAACCAATGGCCCCAGTCCCTGGGGAAACACTGCCTCGTCGACGTACCAGTCACCAAGACCCGCACTGTCAGAATTGCGATTTTTGAACCAGCCGTCGTCAAGCACAAAACGTTCCACGCCAATGTCCGCTGCCTCATCCGCAAGCGCGCACAACACGTCCATGGACAAATCAAAATACATCGCTTCCCAGGTATTGAAGTGCACGGGCTTCATTTTTCCCGCCATGCGTTCATCGGTTAGATGTAATCTTGCATAGCGGTGGAAACACCGAGATAGCCCGGAAAAGCCATCGTGAGAGCGCGCACCGTAGAGCACAGGTGAACGGTAGGATTCACCGGGTTCCAGACTTAATTCACCGGGGTAAAACAATTCGCCAAGCTGGGCATAGGCACGCCCCGAGGACTGTTCCTCAATGCAGGTACGATGATTGCCGCTCCAGCCCAAATGCAGACCGTAGGCTCCGCCAATACTTTCATTGGTTTGCCCAGTATGGATAACCACGCCGGGGAAGGTGTCGTGAGAAGTTCGGCCGGAGCGATTCTCACGTACATAAGCTCCCATAAACCGGTCTACATGATGCAGCTGAAACTCGTTGGCCCAGCGGCCTTCAAAACCAAGAATTTTGTCGTAATGCAGCGGTACGGGAATACATGGCGCGTCGCATCTTTCCACCCAGAGGGTTTCACTGCCAGTATTGACAACTTCTGTCGTGGCGCTGAGCACATTGCTATTTTCATCCAGGCCTAAGCAATGGGTTACTCTGATCTGCGTGGCCTCGCAAACGGAGACAATCGTCAACTGATTGGCGCTACCTTCTGTCACCGATTCGATTTGGCTATAAACACCCCACTGCTTACCCGCTCGATGTATTTGAATACCCGCATTGCCTAGAAACCCGGCACCGAATTCTGGCGACAAAGCAATAGGTGCCTCCTCAGCCACAGCGGCCTGCGCCTCCTGGCGAGTGGTGAGCAGCGCCACCATCTCTGGTGTGGTGGCATCACTCAGACGCCCCCCCCAGTGCAGTATCGCCGGTGCATTGCCACGGCAATCCAGTACCAGGCTGCTGTTGCGGCTATTAAGCGTATAAAAGGGCTGAATGGTGTTTGTCATTGGCGGATCGTCTCAAAAATCAAGCAATGTTAATAGTGTCGCAACCGGGTTGGTTTCGGCCACTTTACTCCCAATGACTCCGCCCATCTGTAAATATTACCGGCAGTTTCAAGGGACATATTTTTTTACTTTCACCAAATATCGTATTTATATTATATAATAATTCGAATCGAACCAAGACGCCAACATTTACTATGGATTTGAGACAAAACAATATTGAAAAACTGCGGCACGATACCTTCGACGTGCTGATTCTCGGTGGTGGGATCAACGGCGCTGTCGCCGCGGCGTCTCTGTCAGCAAAGGGCGTTAAGGTAGCGTTGATTGATCGAGAGGATTTCGCCAGCGGTTCCAGTTCCAACTCATCCAATCTGGCATGGGGCGGAATCAAATACCTGGAAAGCTTTGAATACATGCTAGTAAACAAACTGTGCAAAAGCCGAAATCACCTGATGCGCAGTTATCCCTCCACTGTCAAGGAAGTCCGGTTCCTGACCACAATCCAGAAGGGTTTTCGTTTCCCCCCTTTCATGATCTTTCTCGGTACAGTGCTGTATTGGGCCTTCGGCCGTTTCTTCACCAGGCCACCGCGCTATTTGCGAGCCTCTTCACTCAAAAAGCAAGAGGCCATCATTGATGTTAGCAATGCCGCAGGTGGCTTCGAATATTCAGATTGTTATCTGTATGACAACGACGCTCGTTTCGTCTTCAATTTTATACGTTCCAGCCTGAATTACGGTTGTATCGCCGCAAACTATGTTCAGTCTGAGGGAGCCAGCCGCAAAGACGGAATGTGGTCGACCACCGCTCGAGACAACATCGATGGCAGAACATTCACCATACGCTCCAGGATCATAATTAATGCCTGCGGCGCCCATACCGATCAGCACAATCAATTAACGGGTCAAGTTACTGAACATCGGCACCTGTTTTCCAAGGGTATTCATCTGATCGTAGACCGCCTGATTGACCAGCAAAAAATTCTGGCTTTTTTTGCCAGCGACGGCCGCCTGTTTTTTGTCATCCCAATGGGGCCCAGAACCTGCATCGGAACGACCGACACCCAGGTGGAGAGTCCAGAAGCCAACGTCACTGACGAGGATCGCCAGTTTGTCCTGGACAACGTCAACGCCTGTTTAAGCCTGGATAAGCCCCTGACCCCAGGGGACGTGATTGCCGAGCGCTGTGGAGTTCGTCCGCTGGCTCTAAAGGGCAAGAACGGAGTGGCCGACTGGGTCAAACTGTCGCGTAAACACGCGATCGATGTTAATGAGGGCGATAAATATCTCAGTATTTTCGGAGGCAAACTGACCGACTGTATCAACGTGGGCGAGGAGGTCGCGAGCATTGTTACCGGCCTCGGAATCTCACTCCCCTACCCCGATAAGATCTGGTATGGGGAGCCCAGGGAAGATGTAAAGGCGGAATTTTTACACCAGGCCAAACTTATGAACTTGGACGGAATGACTTCTGTTTCCTCGTCAGAACCGCTGACACAGCGCCTTTGGCGACGCTACGGTGCCAACGCTATGGAGCTGCTCGAAGCCATTCGCGCCAATCCAGCAAGCGCCGGCTTGCTAATCGAAAATGCCGAGTACCTGCGCTGCGAAATAGAACAGGCAGCCAGACGGGAGATGATAACCAAGCTGGAAGATTTCCTTCGTCGACGCTCGAAAATATCCCAGGTGGTGAATCATGAAGACATTATCAACGCACCGGGCCTAAAAGAGGCATGCAAAATTCTGTTTGCAGACGAGGCCGAAGCTAAGCTGAATGAATATATCGAATCTACTGCCGGACCGATCGCCGAGTTTGGAATGGTAGGCACATGATAGGGTTCACTGCCATGAAATATGGCAAAGCGTCCCGCTTTATTAATCAGTCCCAAATCGGTAAATTGTTTTGCTGTTAAACGCTTGACCGGGCAACAGCTCTACCGAAGGGAAATTCGATTTATTGGGCGAGTCCGGAAAGTGTTGCGTCTCAAGGCAAAGGCCTGCATGGCGATTGTAGATAGCCCCCTTTTTTCCCAGTGTCCCCTCCTCGATGAAATTCCCAGTGTATAACTGCAGCCCAGGCTGATCGGTCAGTACTGTCAAAGTACGTCCGCTCACAGGCTCGTAAAGCTCGGCAGCAAGACTCAGTTCTCCTTGCACGGATTCGTGCAAGACAAAGTTGTGATCGAAACCACTTTCAACTTGCAGTTGCGGATGGGTGTCGCCGAGGCAATCCCAAATTCGCTTCATTCTGCGGAGGTCCAGAGGAGTATTTTCTACCGAGGACACCTCACCTGTGGGAATTTGATCGCCTCCGGTTGGTGTGTATTCATTTGAATTAATACGGATCAGGTGATTGAGAATTTCTCCGCTGTCATGCCCCGCCAGATTGAAATAGGAGTGCTGGGTTAGATTTACGATAGTCGGCTGGTCGCAACTCGCGCAATATTCGATGATCAGCTCATTGTGTTCGGTCAAACGGTAACTAACTGCGACCTGAAGGTTTCCCGGATAGCCATCTTCTCCATCCGCGCTGAGGTAGGTCAGAGTGATACGATCACACTCTTGCGCCACTGATGGCTCTTCACCCCATAACCAGGTGCGCCGATGAAAGCCACCCGCGCCACCATGTAAATGGTGCGGTCCTTCATTGCAGGCAAGTTGGTGATTGCTATGATTCAGTTGAAAACGTCCGTGTGCGATACGATTGGCAACACGACCTACCACAACACCGAAGTAAAATGGATTAACGAGATACTGAGCGAAGTCCTCATAACCAAGTACAATGTCGTGCAAGTCACCGTGCCTGTCCGGCATTCGTAACGCTGTAATTGCGGCCCCGAGGTTTATCACATCGAGACTCGCCCCGTTACTATTTTTCAAAGTAACGCACTCAATCATCTGTGCTGCATATGCTCTGGTTGCGCCTCGTTCATATCACTCTCTACTGGTGTAGTTTACGCCATCGTCATACGCGGCCGACCTGGCTGACAAAACGACTTGTTGATTTATATAACATATTTATACTACAATTAATCCAGAAGCCAGTAATAATAATCCCTGGGCAGGTTTAGCTGCGCAGATTCCGGTCCTGGAAAGTAACGCAGAAGTGCGGCGCAGTTATCGTGCGACAGCAGAGACACAGTCTTTCATGAAAATTACCAATCTTCGACTCTACCCCGTTGCCCCTCGTTGGCTTTTCCTTGCGATAGATACCGATGAGGGCATTGTTGGATGGGGCGAGCCGGTTATTGAAGGACGCGCCGAAACCGTTGCAGCGGCCGTCAATGAGCTTTCCACCTACCTGATAGGTAAAGACCCCCGGCAAATCAACGACATCTGGCAAACACTTTATCGCGGCGGATTTTATCGCGGCGGCCCGATACTCATGTCGGCGATTGCTGGAATTGACCAGGCTCTGTGGGACATTAAGGGCAAAGATCTGGACAGGCCGGTTTATGATTTGCTCGGCGGTACCTGCCGGGACAAGATGAAAACCTACTCCTGGGTGGGCGGTGACGACCCCGAAGACGAAAGCAGACAAATCCAGGAGCTACTGGACCAGGGCTGGGACACCTTCAAACTCAATGGCTGTGGCAAGCTCAGAATGATTGACAGTTTTCGAGCCATCGAGCAGGTCATTGCTCGTGTGGCAACTATTCGAGAAAACTTCGGCAGCAGCATCGATTTTGGCCTGGACTTTCACGGTAGAGTCTCTGTACCCATGGCTAAAGTACTTCTCAGAGAACTCGAACCCTACCACCCCCTTTTTGTGGAAGAACCTGTATTGGCGGAACAAGCCGAACAGTATCCACTACTGTGCCAGAATACGAGCATTGTGCTAGCCGCAGGTGAGCGTATGTATAGCCGCTTCGATTTCAAGCGAGTCTTCGAGACCGGCGGCCTCGGCATCGTTCAGCCAGATTTATCGCATGCCGGTGGTATTACCGAGTGTCTGAAAATCGCCTCAATGGCCGAAGCCTACGACGTCGGATTAGCACCCCATTGCCCGCTGGGCCCCATTGCTTTAGCGTCATGCCTGGCAGTGGACTTCGTTTCCTATAACGCGGTGATACAGGAACAATCCATGGGTATCCATTATAACGAGGGTGCGGAGCTGTTGGACTATGTCGTGAACAAAGAGGATTTTGCGATTACTGATGGCTATATCAATCCGTTACCCAAGCCTGGGCTGGGAGTTGTGGTTGATGAGGAAGCGGTTATCGAAGCGTCCAAAAAAGCCTGTGAATGGAAAAACCCCATCTGGCGGCATGAGGACGGCTCCATCGCAGAATGGTAGCTGCCGCGCAGAAGACTAGCGCTACTTCCCCTCCAGCGCGACATTAATTAACTGCAAAGCGTCTCCTACCAATTTCTGAGACTCCTTTTGCGCCTTGTCAGGTTTATTTGCCACTATCGCGTCATAAATCTTTTTGTGATCCAGATAGTCGGCCGCACTTACGCCGGTGAGCATGTTGGTAAAGCGTATGCTCACCCGCAATGTGGTATCAATCACTCTACCTAACTGCATATAGAAACGATTGCCACTGGCCTTCAAGATACTCGAGTGAAAAGCGATATCAGACTCCAGCGGATCATCCAGGCCCGACTCGGCTTTTTTCATTCGCTCAAGAGCCACTCCAATGAGCGCAATCTCTTGTGTGTTCTGCCGCTGAGCCGCCAGCCACGCAGCCGCCGGCTCCATTGCAATGCGCAACTCGGCAAATTCTTGCAACAATTCGAGTGAAGGATTGGAATCTCTTATCCAGCCTAGAATATCGGCGTCGAACAGGTTCCACTCGGACTCTGGCAGCACTCTGATACCCTGACGGGCTCGGGACGATATCAAGCCCTTGGCCGCAAGCGATTTTACTGCCTCGCGAGCAGCACTGCGGCTAACATCTAACTCTTGACATAAAACAGCTTCCGAGGGAACGGGGTTGTGGTCGCCATACACGCCACTGATAATAGATTTCCCCAAATGGTGCGCTATTTGTTGGGTTAGATTCATTCCATTGTTACTCTTGAACATATAGTAAATTCCTTTTCGATCGATTCACTCAGAAAATCACGCCTCAAGAAGAAGGCCTGCATCATCGAAGGGTACTAAAAAGCCGCCTCTGATGCTATATATACTATATTTGGGACAATTAAAGAAAGCTAACAAAAATCGACGCGTTTAAAAAAATCCATCCAGAGTGTGGTGACCCAAGCCATCACTACAGAGTCACATGCGGAGATATTTTCAAAATGAAGTTTAACAACTTAGGGGAAAGTTCTATGAGAAGAATTACTATACGCATATTGCTCGCGGCACTCCTTGTTCTGTCTTCGCATGTATCGACGGGCAAAGAACTCGCCACCGCCAAACCGGAAAAGGTGGGCATGTCCAGTGAAAGACTGGAACGCCTGAGTGACATGAATCAAAAGTATGTTGATGAGGGAAAATTCGCCGGTGTGGTCACCATGGTGGCGCGCCACGGAAAAATAATCCACCTGGACGCAGCAGGCACTTACGGCGTAGACAATACCAAGCCGATAAACCAGGACACTTTGTTCAGAATATATTCAATGACCAAGCCAATCACTGCCATAGCGCTAATGATGTTATACGAGGAAGGCGCATTTCAGCTCAATGACCCTGTATCAAAATTTTTGCCCCAGTTCGCCAACATGAAAGTGTGGACAATGGAGGGCGCCGTAGATGCCAAGACGCCTATCACTATGCACCAACTGTTAACTCATACAGCGGGATTAAGTTATGGCTTTGACCCAGAAAACCCAGTTGACAAGCTTTATCGGGAATTGAGGAAAACACCCGCCGCAGACCTCGACGCGTTCATCGACAATTTGGTGGAGTTGCCCTTGTTATTTGAACCCGGTGAGCGATGGCACTACAGCGTAGCGTCCGATGTGCTCGGTGCCGTCGCCGAGAAGATTTCAGGCATGAGTTTTGCCCAATTTCTACAGCAACGTGTGTTCGATCCGCTGGACATGGATAATACATTTTTCAATGTACCTGGTGAAAAAGCAGACCTATTCGCAACAAACCACCGCTGGGACCCCAAGAGCAAGCAGCTGACTCCTCTTCTTGCAGGATCCCCCCTTTACTCGAGCCATACAGATGTATCACTTTTCCTCGGTGGCCATGGTCTCGTATCCACCATTGGCGACTACATGAAATTTGCTGAAATGATGAGAAATGGTGGCAAGCTCAACGGCGCCCGTCTGCTAAGCCCAAAAACAATCGAGTTTATGACACAGAATCATTTGGGTGCCACTACGCAGGTGAGTTCCTCTGGAGAAGCTCCGTCGGGGACTCTTTCTGCGAGCTTACAGGGAACCGGGTTCGGACTCGGGTTTGGCATTATTATGGACCCCGCCAAGTGGGGGGCCATGAGCTCTGCCGGAACCTATTTTTGGGGTGGTGCGGCCGGTACTGTATTCTGGATTGACCCTGTTGAAGATATCGTCGGCATCGGCATGGTACAGCTAATGGGCTCTCCCTGGCCCTTCCGACAGGAAATGATGGTGATGACATATCAGGCAATGGGTGAGTGATGCGCAACGGGCACTGATGAGCATTCTTCTACATAACTTATCGAAAAACGGAGGGGTTTAATACCCTCCGTTACCGGCTAACAATTGCTCGTAAAAATCGCCATCAAGTCGTTCATAACAATCACTGCGAGGTTTGCGCAAATAAATGATATCGTCGCCAACCTTGTCGGGGTGAAAAGCTTGCTTGCGTAAGTCACCCTTCAGTAATTTGAAAGTCATGGTGGTTTCTGCCGACCGCAAAACACGAATAAATACTGGCTGTGCATAGGGAGGCAGTTCACTTTCGACCAAAGCCTGGAAGGCATTCAGGTCTAACTCAACGCCATCGTCCAACTCGAAAGCCACCATCCCGGCTCTCCCCTCGGTACCCGGTACTTCCACACCGTACACATTGGCCATATTTATCTGCGGATGCGCATTGATAACTTCACCGACTTCGTTAGTCGACACGTTTTCCGCGCGCCAGCGGAAAGTATCGCCGGTGCGATCAACAAACTGGAAATGTTTGAGGCCCATGGCAAAACCCACGTCGATCTGCTTAATCAGATCACCCGTGTTAAACCAGGCATCGCCTTTTTTGAGTACATTGCGCACGATCTTACTAGCGGTCGCCTCCGGATTGGTATAGCCATCAAACTGGGCCTTTTTGTTAATTTGCCCCAACAATAAACCGGGCTCCCCCAGAGGCACTTCGATACAACGTCCGGCGCTGTTGCGCGCAATTTCATCGGTCTCGTTGTCGTATTGCACAAGTGCCACCTTTGAAATAGCAGCACCAATCGTTTTGTCCTTATTCAGAAGATTGAGGAAGCTGGTATTGCCTTCGCTGGCCCCGTAAATTTCGCATATGCGCGGAACATCGAATCGGTTCTTGAACTCATCCCACACATCGGGCCGCAACCCATTACCAAGCATTTTTTGTAGCGGGTTGTTTTTTTCCTCGGGACGCTCCGGCTGCATTGACAGGTACCGGCAAAGCTCACCGACGTAGACAAAACTATTACAATTATGCTGCTGCACCTCGGGCCAGAAGCTCGATGCGGAGAAGCTGCGACGTAAGAATATAGATCCACCGCCGGAGATAAACCCGCAAAAACCCGGGCCCATACCGGTAAGATGATAAACCGGCAAGCATAGGTACAACCGGTCTTCAGGCTTTACCTGAAATCCAATGCGACCTGCACCCATACCAACAGCGAGAATTTTTCGGTGCGGAAGGATGGCCGCTTTGGGCAGCCCGGTAGTACCAGACGTAAAGATGTAGAAGGCCGGTTCTCCGGCTGTAACCTCGCGCGTTACTGCCAGGTTTTCAGCCGACATGCTCGCCATGGCTTCGATTGCGTTTTCCGCCCAGTCCGGCGCTGCGGAGGTACCCCCATCGGGAATCCAGAAGTAGTCTTTTCCGGCCTCTAATTCCAGATCGCCGAGTACCTCAAGAAGCACCGCCGCACGCTCCTCGCCAACAATACATCGACTTGCGTTGGTAGCCGTTAGGCAGTGTACCAAGGCAGCACCTGTGAGGCTGTTATTCACCAGGCTGGCTCTCGCACCGAGTTTCACCAGCGCTAACATCACAAGTATAAATTCCGCCCGATTCTCCATGAACATTGCCACGGTATCACCCCGGACAACACCCCGCTCATCCAGTAAATGGGCCAGGCGGTTTACCTCAGCATTGAATTCGGCATAGGTCCACTGCCTGCCCTCACACAGCAGCATTACATTGTTTGGATAGCGGTCAACCGTATCCTCGAAAAGCGTGCCCAGTGAGGTTTTTTCGTCATCCTCGGGCATCTTAAAGGCCAGCGCCGGTGCGATTTTACGAAATTCATTTAACACCCGAACAACTTCTCGGGATTTGGGAAATAGAGCCATATCAGCAATCCATTAGCAGTGTGATTGAATATTGCCATTTCAGTACACCCCATTACCAGCGTTATCTGGGGCGGATAGGCAAACACACTTATAACAGCATAATATATGTCAAAATATGAACATTCCCGAAGACTCTGCAGCCAATCCCGCTAGAAAGCGATCAGGCCGCAATACTGGTAGCCTGCGCGGCCAGCTGATCTTCAAAGTCTTCCATGCCCAGAGTCGCGATTATATTCTGGTCGTCATCGAGAATTTCATACATCACACCATCAGTGCCACGAATGCTAAAAAAGATGATGACATCCTGCCCGGCGCCCCCGCCTTCGCGGTGGGGCTCGTCGCTGGGGGGGCTAACGGTGTAACGCCCGGTTGGGCGGGTCTCCTTAATGGCGCCGTCTGGTTCATAGAGGATGTGCTCTCCCTGTATTACCAGCATGTGGTTTAGCGCCACATGCCGGTGCAATGCAATTTTTTCGTTGGCCGTAAATTTGAACAATGCATCAACAACCTGGTTGTCGCGATCCACATCCAGAACAACCAGGCTCAAGTGGTCAAAGCCTTCCATTTGCTTCCATTGAATTTTACTTTCGTCTAACTGGTAGTCAGTCATAGCAATCATACTCCTCGTCTAAATGACGCGTTTTTATGGTCAAATTAATTGTGTGTGGTATTCAACATTGTGTCCGGCGCTACATTTTGTCGCCCCACATCGTAATGATTTCTTCCTCACCTACCATTTGGGCTGGCGTGTAGCCGCCTTTGTGATGGCGCGGCCCGGGGTAGCGCGCCACACGCCAGCCCGCCAAATTGGCGTTACCCCCATACTTGGGATCAGCCATAAATCCCATAATCGTCAGTGTGCGCACCAGTTCGAAAAATACACTTCCGGCGGGCCCCATGTTTGGCCAGTGCGCGGCCGAGTCTGACTCCAGCTCAGACAGCACAAGGTCTTGGTGACTGGCATCAAGCTCCACAAAGGGCTTATCCAGTTTTTTTGCGCATACCATGTCCAGCGATGCCAGTCCCGCAATGAAATCGGGGCGCGATTCCGCATCTTCATTCGCCAGGGTTTTATCGATGAAATTGACGCAATTGGCCTCAATGGCTCCCGGCTGATGATCGGTGGGAACAATTCTTCCCGTGATGGCCTCTACGGTTTGCCATTGAGCTGCATCGAATACCGCCGGTGTATCGCTCTTCATGGCCGCTAGGGCAAGTGGCCGCTGGAGGTTTAGAGCCATGAAAAGGCCACCACCGAATATTGATGTTCCGCGCAACAAGGTGCGACGGCTAAGGGCTGTGTCTTTATTAATACTCATAGCGATTGCCTCGCAGATTCACGAATAAAGTAGTCAGAGATTCGATACGCGTTAGCCAGAATGGTCAGCGTAGGGTTATACCCTGCATTGGTGGGCATAGAGCTACCGTCTGCCACCCAGAAGTTTGGCACATCATGGCTGCGGCACCACTTATCCAACACCGAAGTGTTGGGATCGTTGCCCATACGACAGGTGCCGTGGTTGTGCTCAGCGCCCGAGACAGGTTCCTCGAGTTTGATATCCAGCCCCGGTATCGATGGATTGAGAATCCTGCTGGCGCCAGCTGCCAGCGCCACTTCGTTTAATCGTTTCTCAAACCAATAGCTCATGGCTATATCGTTAGGGTGATTGGTTTTGGTAATTCGAGGTACTGGCAACCCAAAACGGTCTTTTATATTGGGGTCGAGCTCCACGCGGTTAGATTCCATTGGCAACTCTTCGCATACGCCGGCGAAATGCACTGTACGTGTAAAATCGCGCATATGGTCTTTGAGACCAGCTCCCCAGTTGTTTTGCGACCCGGCTAACGCGAGGCTGTGCATAATGGGCTGGTGAGTAAAGATATTGGCCTCTATCACCACACCTCCGCGGATAAAACCTCGCTTGGCGTCGCTGGCATGCAAATCGTCAAAGGCAACATGCCCTTCAAAGCCGGTATAGGCGCGCATGTCATCATCGAAAACAGCAACGGCGCTGGGAAAGTGGTGGAACTGCAAGTTTTTGCCCACCAGGCCCGAGCTGTTACCCAGGCCATCAGCCGAACTGCCCGACAGGCTTTGCAGCATTAGATGGGGCGTACCAATAGTGCCGGCTGCGCAGATCACATGTTTTGCCAGCACTTCGTGGGCATTGCCTTTGACATCGAGGTAGCGGGCTCCGGTTACCCGGCCGTCTTTCATTGGCAGCTCAAACACCATGGCATCAGCCCGTAAATCGAGCTTTCCTGTAGCCGTGGCCCGAGGCAGAGAAACTGAGTAAGTGGTAGATTTGGCGTGTATGGGACAACCATAGCCCCGGCAGGCCCCACCGCGCACACAACCAGGTCGACCGCCGTAGGG
The DNA here is from genome assembly GCA_036961345.1 of Halioglobus sp. Classification (GTDB taxonomy): domain Bacteria; phylum Pseudomonadota; class Gammaproteobacteria; order Pseudomonadales; family Halieaceae; genus JBALVT01. Next base: position 73,946 of record JBALVT010000001.1, on the reverse strand, counting down.
CTGAGAGTTGATTGCCAGTGGTATGGGAAAGGGCTTGTAACCCATTTCCGTAGCGCCTTTTTCAATCATTTTACTGGCGGTGCGATAGGGGTGAGGCGGATTGGGATAGCCCCGTGCGCGAGAACCTTCAGTGCTATGCGACCCGGCGGTACCCGATATGCCGAAGTCCCACTCCGCTTTTTCGTAGAAGGGTGCCATATCCTCATAGCTGATAGGCCAGTCGGCCAATGAAGCCCCGGCAACAGACCCTTCAGTGGACAATACCTTGAACTCGTCCGGGCGAAAGCGCCAGGACATGCCATCCCAATGCGAGATAGTGCCGCCGACACAATGCGATATACGACTAAAACTGCCCGTCTGCGTTTCACCGGTGGCCGCATTATAAAACGACTCCTCCTGATTGGGCGAAAATACCAGATCACGAACGCCGTTGCGCAATTCGTCGTCGTCGTATTCACTGGTACTGAGGTAGGGGCCCCGCTCCAGACCAACCACCGAGAATCCTGCGGCGGTCAATTGGTCAATTATTACCCCGCCGCCGGCACCGGTACCGATAACACATACGTCAAAAACCTGCTTTTTCATTGAGTCTGCCTTTGCATTGGACTGGAATTATTTGTTTTATACCAACGAGTCACTGCCACTAAAGGCTGCGCCTTGTTCACTGCCGCTTTGCTGCGTGTGAACCTGAATATGCCGCTCGGTGCGTCTTTAAATCCTGATTTAAAGCTTAAGGTTTTCTTAGGCACGACCTAAACCTATGATAAATAGGCATTTGAACCAAATTGGCGACGTATTCATTGCCTCTTCCCTGTGTTCGCCCAACAGTATTTGCAAATACATCGCTCAGGACATATGTTAACTGCAACAAATATAGGTGGACGTGGCTGCCTGTACCTTACGCAAAGGAGATTGCAGGTAACTTGGGTGTGGCAGCAAAGATTCGAATAAGAGACGCTCATGTCGATTTCTCCACACTTTCCATAGAGGGGCCGGCGGGGCAGTTCTCGATGGAGCCGAAGGTCATGAACCTGCTGCAGGTCTTGGTCGACAATGCTGGCAATGTGGTGAGCCGCTCTGAACTTCTGGATCAGGTATGGGGCAAACATTCCGGTGGTGATGAGAGCTTGTCCAGGGCTATTTCACTGCTGCGCAGAGCGTTTGGTGAGGTTCGCGGAGGCAATCAATATATCGAAACTGTGCCCAAACGGGGCTATCGCCTGGCCGCGGATTTAGCCACAGTACCAGGTACCGGCCCAGAAACACGCTCTGCGAGCAGCTGGCCCAAGCGCCTGTTTACCAGCCCTCCAGGGTTTGCAATGCTGGGGGCAACGCTGATTATTGCGGCAATTGTCTATCTGCAATTCAATCCCGATCAAACCATCTCTGGCGAGGCGATCCCCGCCAAAAATCTCGCCAGTGAAACCCTCTCTACCGCAGCAGTTCAGAAATCTATTGCAGTACTGCCGTTCGAAGATTTGAGCAGCGCAAGTGATCAACAGTATTTCGCCGACGGACTGGCAGAAGAGATACTCAATGCATTGGTGCAATTTCCGGAGCTGCGCGTTATCGGGCGCAAGTCGTCATTTACCTTCAGAGACCCGACACTCAATCTAGGCGAAATCAATTCTACGCTGGCAGTATCACATGTATTAACCGGGTCACTGCGCAAGCAAGGCAGTCGAGTGCGAATAACGGCCAGACTCGTAAAAACGCAAGACGGATCCAATATGTGGTCCGACAACTACGACGGCGACATCAACGATATTTTTGACTTGCAGGAAGAAATTGCCAGACAAATCACCAAGAGCCTGGGCGTGGTGCTCGATCTTTCCACTCAACAAAGATTCGTACCCAAACTCACCGACAATCGCCAGGCCTACGACCTTTTTCTCCAGGGGCGAGTAATGTCACGCAAGTTTGGCCATCGCAATAAAACCAAAGCGAAAGAACTACTGGGGCAAGCGGTTTCGCTGGACCCCAATTTTGCCGCGGCCTGGGCCTGGCTGGCACAGGCCAACCTCTATCTCACACTGACCGCACAGAGCAGTCAAATTCCCGGCCTTGTTGCAACTGCCAGGGAGGCAGTGAACAGGTCACTGCGCCTCGACCCCAAACTTGCCATGGGACACTACGTTCGAACAATCTTGCTCGATTACGATCTGGACTTTGCGGAGTCGATGGCATCGGTTGAAAAGGCCAATGCCTTGAACCCCCAACAGCCATTTTTGGCCATTAGGCAGGGCAACTACCACGCTGTGATTGGTCGCTCAAAATACGGCTCCGAGCTGATGGAACAGGGACTGCTCTGGGACCCGACAGATTCCGTGGGGTTATTGAACCTGGGGACTGCTCTGCAAGCCATAGGGCAATTCGATCGCGCGACAAAACTTTTCAGACGAAGCGATGATCTTGGCTTTATTCCCGCCGCCGGTCAGCTTTGCATCCTCTTGAAAACCCGGCAATTGGCACAAGAAGCCTACAACTGCTGGACGGGGTTGTCCGACAATTTCAGGCACCGCTACAGTCCAGTTTTTCAGGGCCAGCAGCAATGGCTAATGCTTGGTCGTGCTGCATTTCTGGATGACCCGCTGGCGCAACAAAAAGCAGCAGCGATGCTCAATACGTATTTTGCTGAACCCGGCTCTCGTGCCAACACTTACTTACTGCAAATGTACCTTTTTGTGGGTGGCCCTGAAGCTTTTATGCAAACCTTCGTAAGCCATCCCTACCCGCTTAACTCAGGCGCAATAAGCCTTATCTGGGACGACCGGGAGATACATCACCAACTACGCCAACATTCCGGTTTTCCGGCCTTTGTCGAACGCATCGGTTTGTTACGTGCATGGCAAAAATATGGGTGGCCGGATCGCTGCCGAGCGCAGGACGGTACTGACGGCTCAAACGGCCAGTTTAGCTGTGACTAATCGGCGTATCGAATCATGCGACAATCTACGCACTGTTGATCATCTGGAGAAATAATGACAATGACAAAAGATAGCAACAAGGCGGTGGTGGAAAAAATGTGGCAAGCCCTCAGTGTTATGGACTGGGAAGGAATGAAAGCATGCATGCACCCCGACATCCATTACCAGGACGTACCAAGTGACGACCCTGGCGCTGACGGCCCGGAAAACTGCGTAAAACGTTTGCAGATTGCCTTCAATCACCTACAAAAACAAGAACAGACCACCCATCACATTGTGGCAGATGGCCAAATGGTATTTCTGGATCACACCGAAAAATGGACCTTCACGTCAGGTGAAACCGCCCAGCATACCTTCGCTACAATGCATGAAATGAGAGATGGCCTGGTCTATCGTTGGAGCGACTACTGGGATATGCAGAAATTTGTCGGCCAATTCCCAGAGTGGTTTATCGAGGAGATGATCAAAGCCAGCGCGGACGACTTCTCCTAATAGAACGCCACTAGAAGAATCGGGCATGGGGCTCAGTGTTATAAGCCACTACCCGACAATTCCTTCTTAAGCTCATCCTTGTTAATTCGGTTTTTATCGCTCTGCACTAGCGGCAGTGATTTCTTATACACAACCCGACTGGGTATCATGTAAGACGCCAGATGTTTCTTCAACTCAAATAAAACTTCCTTTTCGGTTATTTCGCTGGGCGCAGAGTAAACCATCACGATTTCCTCCTCGATCTGTTCGTTGTCTATACCGAAAACGGCACATTGATCAATTTGCGGAATGCTCTTAAGCGCCACTGACTCTATCTCATAGGGAGAAACCCTGAAGCCACGGGTTTTAATCATGTCATCGTGCCGGGATACAAAGTAAATGTAGCCCTCCTCATCCTTATAGACATAGTCGCCTGAAGCGACCACAGTCTCATCAGTGAGCTGGCCTTCCAAATCAACCACATCCTTCAATATTTGCACCGATTTAAACCGCTGCGAATTCTGCTCAGGGGCGTTCCAAAAGCCCCTGTAGATGTAGCCGCCTCTATGAATGAGTTCACCCACCTCTCGAACGGCGCACTCTTTACCCTCATCATTGAGCACATAGAGTTCTACATCGGGAATGGGCTTGCCGATAGAGTCCGGCCTTATATTTACCTGCGACGGATCCAGGTAGGTTGAGCGGAACGCTTCAGTAAGGCCATGCATGGAATAAAAATCAGCATTTTTGAACGTAGCTTTACAATCACTAATCATTTTCGCCGTGACATTGCCGCCTGAAGAAGTAATGGTTTTCAAGCCGTCAAAAAGCTCTGCGCTGGGAACCCTGAGCACATCATCGTCAAACATTTGGGAGATATTAACAGGCATCAGCGGCAGCACCGTGACCTGGTCGTCTATCAAATGATTGAAAAAGTCTTCGGGCAGAATAAACCGGTGCAATGCCAGGGTCGCCTTTTTATAAAGCGTGCAAAATATCTGATTGAGACCGTAATCGAGATTAAAAATAAGCAGACCCGAAATCACATCATTCTGTTCCAGCTTCAGGTATTGCGAGACGACCCGTGCGGAGTCGATCAAATTGCGATGCGAAATAACAATACCTTTTGGCGTGCCTGTCATGCCAAAGGAATAGGTAATCACAGCATTGTCGTGGCCATTAATATCGCAAACATGCGGTTTATTGTAGTACTTGTAGATTTCTTCAAATGACGCGATTTCCTTGGCGGCTGTTTCATAAGAAACAATCTGCCCATCGAAATCTATTTCTTCAATACTCTCAAGTTTGAGTTTATCGGTAATAATGCATTTGATATCGCAGTCTTTAATAATGTATTCAACTTGCTCTGACTTTAATAATCTTGTCAGGGGCACCAGAATATAATCGGTAGACAAAATGGCCAATATGGCGACAACCTGATCTATACCCTTGTTGGAATAGACACCCACTCTTGCATCTTTAGGCAGGCCCAATTCATTCAGATAAAAAGCAACCTGGTTGATCTTGGCGAACAGCTCGCCATAACTCATGCTTGTTTCACTGAAAACCAGTGCGGTCTTCTCGCTATGAGTCTGCGCTGCGCTTTCAATTAGTGTTCTTATACAGTTTATGGACATATCTAGTTTCCCACGGCCCCAAGGGTCCATATATCGTAGTTGCTATCAATTACCGCGGCCGGCTTATGATCTGAGCTAAGAATCTTTTTATAGAAGAACGATATTATGTCTTCTATTTCTTGCGCATTCAGCACCTTGGTAATACCGCCTGTTAACACAATGGAATTAATCGCAAGCAGCTTGAGATTGACATAAGATTTTTGATAGTTCGAAATTTTGCATAACACCAGAAAAATTGCGAGCTGCATCAAGATTTTTGTAGCTTTCTCGCCTTGCTCAAGAAAGATATTTTCGGTCACTTTGAGATGCATCAACAGCTCATAAACAAATTCATTATTCTGCGCAGCAAAAATCAGCGATTGTTTCGACTTATACACGCCCAATTTTTTGAAGACTAATCTATCGTATTCATTTTCAGTAACGATATTGTCGTCAACCAGATCTTTCGAATAGTGGATATCGGTGGTCGCGCCGCCTATATCGAGCAAAATAAAAGGGTTCACTACAGAATACCGGCCTTCAATCAAAGGCAGCGCTCTGTTTACAATATAGGGCGTGGAATAAATTTGATTGGCAGTGATGTCGTAGAGGTTTTTGATATCTTCCTTACCGACAATATCTTGCTGGTAGAGATTGGTTAAATACTCCTTCAGGTTTTCTTCGACAATATGCAGCCTGTTGTCGACAATATTGGGCAAAACAACAACATTGGGAATATTCTCTTTTATGGCCGGACGATCTTTTTCACTACCCACAAAAACAATGTTTGAGTAAGTCAGATTAGACAAGTAACTATACAAACTGGATGAAAAAATATTGGCATGAGTGTCTATTCCGCCAACTATGATAACTACGTCAACAAGATCGCTGGGCACCGAATAGTCTTCAATGTTTTGATACAAGATAGTATCAATAATATTGATACCGGAATTAAAAGCTATATTGGTAGCGTACTTCAGCGAAAATGAATTACTAAGCCCGATAATCAGCGTGCTTAGACCGCCATTCGCCGAAGAACAGATATGCACATCGTCTTTATCAAAACGCTCCAGTGTATTGCCGCAGCGATGCAGCAAATCATCCATAATATCCTTATTGAAATCTCTGAAGTGCTGCTCGATATGCTCAGAAGTGCTGACCTTGAAATACGTACTGCCAATATCTATTAGCAGTTTTTCCTTGTTCTGGCTCATTGCATAATTCCTATATCGTGCACAATATCATTCACGATACTGGTGGTATCTTTCGCCAGGTCACATTGCGACTTCTCGTACTCATAACAGCGATCGGGAATGGGCACGTTCCCACGCTCAATAATTCGAATATTTTTATGCGCGTCTCTGACCGTTATCATTTCGTTGTGGTTAATAATATGCGGCGAAAACGGCACATCGATCGTACCGTTCTTAATGGAATTAAAAACCTGGCGCCACAGAGTATCAGCAGGGTCGTTGAACACCGCCTCCATGATGGCTTTAACCTCCAGAGTCAGAATTTCTTCTTCTTCCTCATCAACGATATTCGGCAAGCCATTCAAAATCCGTAGTGAATATTGCGTATTGGCAACGGTCTTGGCATTGGCCTCCTTGGTGGGAATACCCGTGGCTTCTTCCCGGGTTTTAGTGATGATTTTGTCTGCCCCCACCATCGAGGCGATAACCGTCGACACATTTATCAGTTGCTCGGCATAGTCCTTATTGGTTGGAAAAGCACCCATCCACTGGTGATACACCAGATGTATGGCCGCGTCGGCACAATCGATTTTCCCGGCGTAATATTTCGCCAACTTTTTGAGCACTGCACCGGTAACCACATCCTGGATCATTGATCCTTGCTGGGCAAATGATACAGAAAAAGACTTAACACCCTCTTCCAAAGACAGCAACATCTCCAACAACTGAATAACAATTGTTATCGATGGAGGCACCAGCGTTGCCGTGAGCGGACCAAATGATTCGCGATTAATGGGTTCATTGAGCTCGGAATAATTGGCGCACACACGCTCAACGTACTTCCAATACAAAAAGGCCTTGTCCAAGGGAAAGTTTTTCGAATAGGGCAGCAGGTAGGTAATAGGCCCGCCTTCAATGTCAAAGATTCCCGAGGCAATAGCCGTTTCGATGAGCAGTCTGGCATCTGGTGTGCCGTGGCGTAAACTCACCGGCTTATTGAAGTGAGTAATCATTTTTCGAGTGGTTCGATAGCCATGTGTTATGAGCGGATAGCCATTCAGCATATCCATGTCATTTTCTTCACTTAAACGCAGCATTTTCTTTGCTGTGCCATAGTCATTGAGCCGGGTATTGGAATCTATCGTCAACGGCAGGACATCGACATTGGCCTCAACAAAAAATTCATACAACGCGTACTGCTGTTTGTAGGTAGGAAAACCACCCCGGGGTTGAACAAGCATTTTATTGCCTGTCTTGTTCTTAAAGTGATGAGAGATAAAAAGCTCTTTGTTGGCATTTTTTACAAACTCTGCAACTTCGGCAAAATCAAAGGCATCCACATATTCATTGCCAAGAATGATTTCTCTTTCTTCCTGTAGCAAGCTCATTGGGCATTCCTGCGTTCTATAAACGCTTCCAGGGAGTCAAGCCCGGTATTTAAGTCCACCTGGTGGCAAACCAGGTCAAACCCATATTTTTTGTACCTGGGAACAATATCTTCAGCCTTTCCGGCCCCAACCACCAGGTTGCCACCGATCATCATGATCAGATCATCGATATTCTTGTATTTGGCTTTAAGGGGTTTTACCTCTCTACCCCAGCCCTCTGCTTCTCCATTCAGTGAAGAGATCAGCAAGATCTCTGCCCCGGTTTCCACCGCTGCATCAAAGAACTCTTCCAAATAGGTGTTAACGCCCAGATTAAACACCTCGAAACCTCTGGCCCGCAAAGAGAGGTCAATTAATCGATTGGCGACCACGTGGATGTCGTTGCCAACTACACCTGTAACTACCTTCATAACTACTGTTGCCCAATATCGTAAAAGTGTAACAATTTCAAAAGCTTATGTAATAACTGGCCCCATGCTGCTAGAATGCCAATCCCTATATTTCTAAGTCAGGAAGCATTTATGGCGTTTTTTACAGCAGATATCTGCGATGAACACAGCGACAAGGTATTTGTACTGGAAGCAGGGTACAGAAACTATGGTGGCGCAGACAAGTGTCAGGGTGAAATAGTCACCATTAAACTCGATAGAAACAATTCGGATCTCATAAAGCTACTGAGAGATGAAGATGGCGCCGGAAAAGTGGTTGTTGTCGATGTTGATCAAGCCTATTTCGCCGTGGTGGGCGAGAACCTGATGAAATTTGCCCACAAAAACAATTATGCCGGCATCGTCGTCAATGGCTATATCAGAGATACCTGGCAGATCAGGGACATTCCTGTGGCCCTCTATGCGATGGGCACATGCCCCCGTAAGTCTATTCCCACAACATCTGGCGAAAGAGATACTCAGCTGTCATTTGGCGGCGTAGACTTTAACAACGGGGACTACCTCTACGCCGACACCGACGGGGTAATTGTTACAGCCCAAAAAATTGTCTAGTGCCCTAAAGCACTTTCGCAATTGACTGGGCCAGATAATCAACATTATCCGGCGAAATGGCCGCAACACTGATGCGGCTGGAGCCAACAATATAGATACCAAACTCATCCTGTAAGCGCTGCACCTGGTCGGTATCGATACCCAAAAAGGAGAACATGCCATTTTGCCGGGTAATAAAACTAAAATCGCGACTCACCCCATTTTCAACGAGTTTATCTACCAGCAAGTGCCGCATACCACCGATTCGGTCGCGCATTTGCTTTAACTCGCCGTGCCACTGGGAGGTTAGCTCATCTGAGCTCAGGATAGTCTCAACAATAGCTGCTCCATGTGCCGGCGGCATAGAGTAATTTACCCGGACCACTGGCAGTAATACTGAACTGATAATATCGGCTGAGCTGGCGTTTTTGCCGATAATCGAACAGGCACCAATGCGCTCTCTGTACAAACCGAAATTTTTCGAACACGAACTGCAGATAATCAACTCATCAAGCGTCTCCGCCATCAATCGTAAGCCATAGGCATCAGCATCCAGGCTCTCTCCAAAGCCCTGATATGCCATATCAATAACAGGTGTAAAACCCACCTGCTTGGCAATTTCGGCCACCTCCTGCCACTGGGTCTGGTTTAAATCCATGCCACTTGGATTGTGGCAACAGGCGTGAAACAACACTGCATCGTCTTTGGGTATTTGCTTTAGAGACTCTACAAGCCCGGCAAAATCCAGGCACTTATTCTCATAGTCATAATACGGATAGCTTTTTACATTCAAGCCGGCGGCGCTAAACACCCCCTGATGGTTTGCCCAGGTGGGGTTACTCACCCAAATAGTCGCTCCCGGGGTGCAGGTATTAATAAACTCCCCGGCCACACGTAAAGCGCCTGTACCGCCCGGGGTAGACACGGTGCGAATTCGGTTTTCCCTGATAACCCTATGATCGCCCAGGTTCAGCAGCGCAATTTTTTCGTTGAATAGCGCCGAGCCTGCAGACCCCAAATAGGCCTTACTCGTTTCCGTTTCAGTGCGTAGTTTCTCGGCCGCTTTAACACAGTCTAAAACAGGTGTATGACCCGCTTCATCTTTATAAATACCCGCCCCGAGATCGATTTTTTGCGGGTTAACATCAGCTTTAAATTTGACGGACAAACCCAGTATGGGGTCTGCCGGCCGTGGCTTTAACTGTGAAAACATGAACTCTTGCCCCTTTTGTTGACGACACTATGGTGCTGTATTGGCTACGGGAAACCGGTGCATTTGTACATTGCCCACCGGACCCAATATTTCGACATGAGCACGATACGCCTCGACCTCTGGCGTATCAAGTTGATCTACCAATTCAATTGCGCAGGTTGACCTTCCGACACACTGTGGAGCCAACGTTCATCGACAGAAGAGACGGCCGCCTCACCTCAAAGAGAAATTTTCCTCACGTGAAGCTACTGATCTGTATTATAATTTCGCTGTATTAGAAGGAGACTGCCAAATATGTCCATCGAATCAATCGTCACTCCCACTGGGCGGTTCGCCTATGATCAGATGCACTTTTCCGAGGCGATTAAGAGCGATGGCTTTCTATTCTGCTCTGGCATTATCGGCGTCGACCCGCGAGGAAAACTCCCCGATTCGCTCGAAGAGGAATTTCACAATGTATTTAAAAAGGCCGGCGAGCTATTAGCGCAGGCAGGCGCTTCCTATGCAGATATTGTTGAATGCACGACATATCACGTAAACTTTCAAGGACATATCACCGAGTTTTCGAAGATCAGGGACGAATACCTGGGCGAGCCCTGGCCAGCCTGGACGGCGATTGGAATCACTGAACTATTGGTACCTGGGGCACATGTTGAGGTTAGAATTACGGCTCGAATCCCGTAGAAAACACTTAGGGGCAAGTGGATCAATAAAGATAATAATGCAATTTATCAGGTAAGTTAAAGAATGTTAAAACGGACCGAAGTGAGAACTCAACGGGCCATGATTTTTTTCGGCCTAATGATTCAACTGCTATTTCCCTGGCATGCCCTGTCGCAGGATGCGGAGGCACTGAGCAAAGAACTCCCTTACAATGACAGTGTCTCGTCATCCATAGCAGACTCAAATACCACAGACACAATCGCACTTGTCGGGTTACCGGATGATCAGGCGAATACAGAGGCGATAGAATCTGCTTTTCCGCAAGCAAAGAGTGTAGACCTTGGCGAACCGGTAAGAGAAAGCGAGCCGACACCCACCGAAAGCTTCCACCAAGCCACTGACGAAGAAGCCCCGGCAACAGCCGTGATCTCTGAGGTCGCTCCTTTGATACTGCTTGGCACTGAGGTGCCTCCCCTTACGTCGACCAGGCTATCCTGGACTCCGGCACAATCTTTTGAAGGGCTCGCCAGCCCTACCCCGGTACTGGTTGTCCACGGAGCCAAACCTGGTCCGGTACTGTGTTTGACGGCAGCGATTCACGGCGACGAGCTCAATGGTATGGAGCTCGTCAGGCGCGTGCTTTATAACACCCAGCCGGAAGATCTCAGCGGCTCGATCATTGGCGTGCCCATTGTCAATTTGCAGGGTTTTCAGCGCAGCTCACGCTATTTACCCGACCGTCGCGATCTGAATCGTCTATTCCCCGGTTATCCAGAGGGTAGCGCCGGGGCACGAATCGCCTATTCGTTCTTTCAAGAAGTCATAAAACATTGCACCGTACTGGTTGATTTGCATACCGGCTCCTTTCATCGCTCTAACTTGCCACAACTACGGGCTGACCTGTCCAATCCCGAGGTCGTCGAGTTAACTCATGGCTTTGGAGCAACGGTTGTACTGCACAGCGCAGGTGCCGAGGGTACATTGAGGCGGGCCGCGCTCGACAGCGGTATCCCCGCAGTCACTCTGGAAGCTGGTGAGCCCTTGAGGTTGCAAGAAGATACCGTCGCGCACAGCGTAAAGAGTATTCAGACCCTGTTGCATCATCTCGGCATGGTCAAAAAAACAAGTTTTTGGGGCGACCCCGAACCCGTCTATTACAGTTCTACCTGGGTTCGGGCCGATCGTGGCGGCGTATTGTTTAGTGAAGTTGAATTGGGCGAGCGAGTTCAACAAGGTGATTTGCTGGGTGTTGTGACCAATCCAATAACCAATGTGCGTACCGAGATTCGCTCACAGCACGATGGGCGGGTACTGGGTATGGCTCTAAATCAGGTGGTTATGCCAGGCTTCGCCGCCTTTCATATTGGAATCAAAGCGCCAGAGGAGCTTATATCAAATGATGAGACGCCGCAGCTGGCAGCTATCATAACCGGGGGCCAGCGAAAACCGGTACACAATGAGCTGGCAACAATATCTGACCCAAAAATGCAACCAGTTGATTCCTCTGCAAACGGCGAAGGAGTAACATCACAGATTCTGGATGAACACTTTGATTCTAACTAGGGGCAAAGGTCAGTAACTCCCCCCGAATACCATGCGACTATCGCCTGTTTCCAAGAGCGGCCAATGTTGAGCCGCCAACTACCAACACCGCCCCCGCCCAGTTCAGCCAATCCAGAGTCTCAGTCTGTATAAAACCGGGATAGAGAATATTGCTCAGGAACACGAAGAACAGAGTCAACAAGGGAGTAAGCGAGATGGTTGCGCTGACCCTACTGGATTCCCAGTGGGTCATCGCTTTGCCGAAACAGCCGTAGGCGATAATGGTATTAAGTGAAGCGAAAGCCAGCATCAGTAAACCGACCCTATCCAGGTTCTGAATCTGATTGGGTGATGCAGCTGGCAGGAAACACACCGACCCTGCAATATAAATCAGAAGTAGCAAATCATTGGCGTTGACATGTTTTATCAGCTGTTTCTGTGCCAGCCCATAAGCTGCCCAGGTGATTGCAGCGAGCAAAAGAAAAGCCATGCCGAGCAGGTAACTTTCATCTTCGCTTGCCAAAGATCGCAAGCGATGATGAAAAAACAGCACAAGGCCTGTTGTGAAGGCTGCTACCCCCAGCCATTGTAACGCTGAGAAAGGCTCTTTGAATAACCATACGCTGCCCACCAACAGCATCAGTGGAGCCAACTGAATTAATATCTGCGCAGCCTCCGCCGTGGTGTGGTCCAGGCCAATCAAGTAAAAGATATAATTCGCCAATAGACCCGCAACGGCCAGGCCAGTGAACGGCCAAAGAGGCCGACTGAGCAGGCGCCTAATTGCCTCTGCGCTGCGACGGCCATACCAGAAAATGGCGATCAGCGCGGACAGTGAAAAGCGATACCATGTGACGGTAATACTGTCCATCTCGCCCAGGACCACCTTCAGGGCGATTGGCAGACCGCCCCACATAATTGCGGTAACCAATGAAAAACCAAGACCAAGCCGCCAGTTAGTCACCATTACATACCAACTCATTGTTCATTATTATGTTTACTCTGCGCACGACGGTTTTTCCAAATCTCTCCTATTATAGCGACATACTCAAGGTAGTACTTGATTCGAAAATCTTGTTCGAGCCCCCCCGGCACGTTAAGCTAGCCGGACTCAACGTGGATAAAACTTTCAATGACTTTTGAACAAATGCGCCTGGTGTTCGTCGTTTACAGCAGCGCGATACTGCCAATGATCATCATCCCCTACCTGCTCCGCAAGGCATCAATACCGGGCTGGGTACCGCGCGTCTATATTGGCAGCTTTCTGGCTTGCGCATTGGGGTGGGAACTGTGGTTTACCTATGGCTGGGTTGCGGGCGACGCGGTGGAATTGCGACGGGCAGCTGTGCTCAACACTGCATTACCGCAGCACCTGAACTGGCTACTCAACTCTCTGGCCGACGCGGGCAGCATCTGCCTGGTAGGCCTCTGGTTAATGTGGCGCAGCCAGGGCAAAGACAGTAGCGTATTTCATCGCTGGCATTGGGGCGCCTTTGCAGTCTTGATGCTGTGGTGCCTTGGCCAGAATATTTTCGTGGAAATGTTTCTCTACCACGATCAACTCGCAGCGGGGAAGGCGCTGTCCTGGGCACCATTAGTTCCCACTGGTCCGTGGTTTAATCCTACGCTGTTTACCTTCAACGATCGCACAATCACGTTTCAGGGACAGGTGGCCTGGTTATTAATGGGCCCGCTACTCTACGCGGGCGTCATCCACACCGTTCGACGCTATACGGAGAACAGTCCAGCCTAAATTGGCATTTCCTCATAGAGGCTGTCAGACACAAGCTGTCTTAGACCTGACAATCCACTCAGCCACTCAGCCATTTTTTTATCCGCCAGTGTTTTTTCCCAGGCGCTGGCAAACGTCGACAAAGAACCGGGATGCTCGAGACTCACTATAACTGTGCCAGCACCTTCACCTGCGAATGTAGCTCGCCAGGCGCGCATCACCATCTTGGGGGCGATTTTGTTCATCATCTGCTTGCCTTTGCGAAGCTCAACAACATAGGCGCCAGCATCACTGGTCTGGACAGCGACAACGCGCATTGTGGAATGACCATCCGCAAAGCCCAGCGCTGAGAATGAGGTGACCACGGCGAACAGAACAACCTTTATCAGTGTTTTCATTAGAATCCATCCTTTTATTATTGTCGGCGCAAGCTAAGTCTGGCCGAGGCCAAATCACTATAGTTCACGAACACCAAGGCCGCCAGTGACTGCCTCATCGAGCGGCGTGGGCGGAGCAGGAGTGGAATTGAAAGGTACGCCTACTGCTGGGCAGCGTTCATTGGAATAAACGAAAGTCTTTAGTGCGACATGCTCTTAAGCACAATACCGGGCAAAACATCGAAATGATCAAAGACCCAGTTCTTATGTATCTCGCTAACAGCGCACTTGCGATAGCCCTGGGAATAAAGTGCAAATGGTACGTCCGCTCGCTGCGCGGTTTCCGCATCAATTTCGCTGTCTCCAACATAGAGTGTTGCGCCATCCCCCAGATCCTCGATCACTTTTAGCAGCATATCGGGCTCTGGTTTGCTACGCGCTATCATCCCTCCGGCAATAAACGCATGGAAAAACGGCTCCAGCCCCATGTGCCGCATCACTGCGCGGGCCGGCAGTTCTGGCTTGTTCGTACACAGACCAAGCCTGTGGCCAGCGGTTTTCAACACAACAAGAGCATCTAACACGCCGGGATAGAACACAGCCTGGTCGACCGCGGTTTCGTATTGCACGATAAAGCTCTCATGAAGTTCCGCGTGTTTCCCGGGCGTCTGAGCGATGCCGCGAGCAGCCATCATCCGACTCACAAAGACCGCTGCACCCTCGCCGATGAAACTGCGGGTTTCGTCCAACGTTAGACTGCCCTTGCCATGGCTACGAAGAATATCGGAACCTACAGACTGAATATCCGGGGCGCTGTCGATTAGCGTGCCGTCGAGGTCGAAGACTATATTCAAGCTACCGCTGGACCCGCTGGTTCACATATCGTCTTTTGGGCAATGAATTATCACCTTAGCTTTGTTCTCAGGAGCTGAGAATTGTAGCAAGCAAGCCCTGCAAGAATCCGACAAATTACCGGCAGAATTGCACAATAGTGTACTTGCGTATTTATCGTATATATATAACAATAGCTCAGTGTCTCTCCACGCTTAAGATGACCGTCGGTATCCCGGTGACACATAGAGGTTAACAATTATGTTCCGCACTATCCCCAACAGCGAGCTTTGTATCCCCTTCCTGTTCGAGGCCGCCGAAAAGAAGTTCAATCAAGGCTATAACACCATGGATCTTATGGCGCTGGCAAAGTCAGAATCCGAGCGTTTTATGATTTCCATCGTATCGTTGCTCGAAGTAGACGAGGCCCAACGCTATGGTGGATTGTGCGATCAGGAGATTGCCATTATCAAGAAATATCATAGTCTTGTAGGCGACTTTCTTAATGGACAAAAGTTTGACAGCTGCCTTACTGGCTAGCCCCCTAAAAGCCAGGTGTTCCGGCTGGAAGTGGTTCATTCCACGTGTGCGGCACTAAGCACTTTCAGAACCGCAAATCATAGTCGCCAATGCCGTACTACTTGCTATCGATCTAATGAAAGAACTCCCTTAAAAGACTTAATTCTTGGACTTGTAGGCAAGCCGTTCCTATATTGCACAGTACCTGCACCTATTCCTGAGGGGAGCGACAATGACCGTTTCAGCAAGTGTACATGACCATCTCAATCGCAAAGGCGTAATGTACGATGTTCTCAACCATCCCCATTCCCGGAGCAGCCTAGAAAGCGCCCGATTGGCGCAGGTTCCAGCAGACCAGGTGGCCAAAGGCGTATTAACCCACGACGGAGAAAACTACCTGCTCTGCGTCATCCCTTCGAATCATCGTCTGAGTATCTCGTCACTCAACGAATCCATGAACGGAAATTTTACCCTGGTCAGCGAACACCGTCTGGGAGAATTCTTCGACGACTGTGAAATCGGTGCTATCCCGGCTTTGGGGCAGATCTACGGCTTGCACGTGCTCTGGGATGAGGCACTGGTGAATACAGATGATTTGTATATCGAAAGTGGTGACCATGAAAACCTGATACACGTCACCCGGAGCGGCTTTATGGAACTCATGGGCGGCCAGGAACATATGAACATCAGCTTTGCCCAAGCGTGACATAAATCCAGATTGCGGTTATATCGTCAACGTCTAAACTCTGGCATCCAGGGGTCGCGGCAAAACAAACGACGTAGTGGTTACGTGGTCAAGCTGAAGATTCTTCATCGCGTTCATACCAGCGACCAAGATATATACCCACGACCGCCCACAGCGCAGCAATTACCGCCCCGACGATGGCGACAGCGGCTAAACCCAATCCCAGGCCTTGTGTAAGTCCGGTGAATAACCAGGCCATAATTGTGTCCCCGCCTCGATAAGCAACAATATCTATGACCGGCTTGGCTTTAAAACGGGTTTCTCGGTCAACTCGAGTGAAGAGCATTTCACGAGCCGGCCTGGTAACTGCATAGTTTCCAGCACGCCGTATTATCTGCAGGCCAACCACAACTGCGATCAAAGGTGAAATCGCTACAACCACCAAGCCGATGCAAATTAGCACCGGTACCAGAGCAATCGTAAACGGCATGCCAAATTTGCTGACTATACGGCCTGTTGCAAATAAGCCGGTAGCTATGGACAGCGCATTTACCGCCAAATCCATCTGCGCCCAAACTGCCGTTCGCTCCTCTCGACCCAAATCGGCCAGCAAATTTTTCAGCTCGAAATAGACAAAGGAACTGATACCGGTATAGAGAAAAATGAATAGGCCGATGGCCAATAAATAGGGATTTGAGAAAAACATCTTGAAACCCGCAAACGGGTTGCCGCCAATTTTTCCCGCTGCCGTGTTAGGGCCCAAATCTTCATTGAGCAAGTCTGACGATTTCAGTGCCTGCAAGTAAAAAATAATCGGGATCGGAATCAGGAGCATAACGCTCGCAATGAGCATCAAATTATCAGTGCCAAGCGATGCAGAGAAAAAAGAGGGTATAGAAGGGCCAATCAAACCGCCAACGCTGGCACCGGCTGCAATAATACTGAAGAGTCTGCCGGCCTGTTCCTTGCTGAACAGGTCTGACATGAAACTCCAGAATACCGAAATATGAAACAGGCTAAACACACTAACCCAGACATAGAACGACTTGTCTATTAATGTCCGATCGTCAGATGCTGAGGCCACGACATAAAAAGCGACAAATGTCAGGGCAAAGAATCCATACATCCCCGGCACAAGAAGCGCGAAGCGGATGCGTGATACAGCAATCCCATAGATAGCAACAACAGCAGTACTGATAAAAAAGTTAAGAGTCCACAGCCAGCTTACTTCTGCGTCTGACCAGTCGCTTGCCATTGCATCGCGCACCGGGCGAAGAATGTAATAGGCGGACATCAATATGACCACAAATAGAAATGAACCCAAGGTCGCTCTGACTTCGTGAGCTTCAATGTTCGACGCTTTTTTTAGAAATTTGCTGATGGGGTCACTGCTGCTCACGGGCACGGGGTTTTCCTAGGTGGAATTTGGGGGGCGAGTATACCCGGCGTCATTACCAGAGGCACAAAATCTTAACGTAATCTGGGCACACCCACCATTTCTTTAATTAAGATAGAACGTCTAGCGCCGAACTGATACCTGCACGAGCTTACAATTTGACCGTGGATCCCGCTTGAAGACCCGCATAGAAGCGATTAAACACGCTATGGACGCTCTGGGTATCGAAAAGGAGCAGTGAAAGTACTACCTGCCAGCATTGAAAACCAGCTAAGTTCCATTTTGTTACAACTTCCCCTGCGGCAGAGTGACTGGTGCGGCCCGCTGCTGCAGCTGCTCATTAACGCTAATGGTTTTTTCGCCATCGGTCACTGACCAGGACCAGAACTGTTCTTTACCTACCTGTTCCGTCAACGGCGAAATCGTGATGGTGAGTTCGCGCGAGGGATCAACAGTAAACGGCGTCGGCAAAGGGAACAAAATTTGGTCCCAGTGGGTGGGCAGGTCGTTCGGGCCAGTACCCAAAGTGACTCCCTGGCTTAAGTCCGAACTAAACCAACCGCACAAGGCAAATATTTCGGCTTTTTTGCCCGGCGTTATAGTCCCGGTAAATACTCTGGGCGTATCTGTCTTGCCAATGGTATGCATATTCAGCGAGCCCAAATGGGCGGTATTCTCCAACAGACTCTCGGGGTCCAATGTCACTAAGTCAGTTTGCACAAAGGGCACATCGGCTATCGGCGAAAAATCAATATCATAGGGTTGCTGCCGCAAGAAAGATAAATCGTCCAGTAAGTCCTCATCACAAACCAGCCCGGCATGAAGGTCTACCTGGGCAGGTACCATTATGCCGCCTTTCGCCAAATAACGATCCCGTATGGCCAGCAAGGGCTCGAGCATGGCTTCATAAAAAAGACAATGCCCCATCCACTCGGAGACAATCACATCAACTTTTTCGTCCAGCAGCAACGATTGATGATCATCATGGTAGAAATCGATGTTGTCGAAACCGTTTTTTTGCGCAATCTCCTGCGCTGTTTTAATAAAAGGTGAGCGATCTACCGCGATCACTTTGCCCGCCCCCGCCCGCGCTGCAAACATGGCCAAAATACCGGTACCGCAACCGAAATCCAGCACAGAATGTTCGGGCCTTACCACCTCCTGAATCGACTTCTCATAGGCGTCGGTACGAACAACGTCCTGCAACATCACCTTATGCATCGCCACATCGCGATAGGACATGCGATAGTTGGGTGAATCTTGATCTTCTTCGCTGCTGATACTCATGCCAATCTCGCTAATACGGGTTATGCCCATCCTATGCGTGGGGCAGGCATAGTATCATTTGCCTTGTTTCACTGTCAGTGACTCCCGGTTAGCGGCACAAATTGTACTGGCAGCACTGCACTTTTGCTAAAGGCTCCTGTGTTATCGACCTCGATCAAAATCAGTTCTTGGTATCCGTGCTCAGGCCCCACGGGTATGACCAACTTGCCACCGGACTTTAACTGTTCAAGCAGCGGCGGTGGAATTTTGTCCGGTGCCGCCGTGACGATAATCCCGTCGAAGGGGGCATGTTCAGGCCAGCCAGCATAACCGTCGCCGGTCCTTACGGTGACGTTGTGGTAATTCAATCTTTCGAGCAGCTTTGCCGCACCCTCGGCCAACTCCGGGTGAATTTCGACGGTATAGACATGTTTTACCAGCAGTGACAAGACGGCCGCTTGATAGCCCGAGCCGGTGCCCACCTCCAGAACCACGTCGTCTGACTGGAGGTCCAGCAGGTCCGTCATCAGAGCGACAATAAGTGGCTGGGAGATTGTCTGACCCGCTTCAATTGGCAGCGGGCTGTTGTGGTAAGCCTGGTGGCGATAGGCCGGCAGAACAAACTCCTCACGGGGCACCGCGCCCATAGCCGTGATCACTTTTTGGCTCAGCCTGGAACGACCAGTATATTCGGCGGAGTTTTGCACTGATGCCTGTATAACTTCCAGCATCGCATCACGTTGTGCCTGCCAGTCCTGACTATGTGACTTGAATGACATCATCGCAATCACCAGAAATACGCTCGTGAGCCGGCATTGACTCCAGTAAGTCTTGCTCATAGTCTCAGCCTGGACCCTGCATGGGTTCCTATGTAGAGTAAGAAGCAGAGCGGGGCCGGACTGATTCTCTGCCACCAATTTTACATTAGCACCTCAAATCCGTTTTCGCCAGAAATCAGCCAACGGTGTGCAAGAGCTGGGACTCTTACTTGCGGTGACAAAGAGATTATACGTATGGAACAAACTTATCAGCCGGTACCGCTTAGCGACTATGAAGAGCACTCTCACAAAACTATGCTAAAACGCGCAGATGCTTTTTACGAAGAAATCAAAACGCGGCACAGCGTAAGGGATTTTGCAGACCGAGCTGTTCCACGAGAAATAATAGAGTTGTGCATTAAGGCAGCTGGGACAGCGCCCAGCGGTGCCAATCACCAACCCTGGCATTTCGTATGCGTGGAAAACCGCGCAACCAAACGTAAAATCCGCATCGCGGCCGAGCAAGAAGAAGAGGCATTCTACGAGGGTAAGGCCGGCGAGAATTGGCTGGCCGATCTGGAAAAAGTGGGCACCGACGCGAACAAGCCCTTTCTGGAAACTGCGGCCTGGCTGATCGTGATTTTTCTAAAACGCAGTTCCACTGCCCTGGATGGCTCGAAGCAGAAAAACTATTACATGAATGAGTCCTGCGGCATAGCGACCGGCTTTTTGATCAATGCCCTGCACCGGGCAGGATTGGCAACATTGACCCACACACCTGCTCCTATGACATTTCTCAGCGAGATACTGGAGCGACCCGCAAACGAGAGAGCCTATATGATTTTGGTCGCTGGCTATCCAACGGATGACGCCAAAATACCTCTGGCGGCTACACGCAAGAAATCCCTGGAAGAGATAGCCAGCTTTGTTGTCTAGGATCTGGACATTCCACACAGCGCTGATAGATTATGCGTATCCTATTGCACAGAGTTGAGAAGGCATAACATTGAAGACACTTGACCATCAGGTTATACAAACCTGCAGGGACTGGCTAAGCGGCGGCAAACAGGCCTGGCTGTGTACTATACTGCGAACACACGGTTCCTCACCGCGTCCGGTCGGCTCGCTCCTGGCATTTAACGCCGATGGCTTTCAGGCTGGGTCCCTATCCGGTGGTTGCGTAGAGGATGACTTGATGGAGCGGGTCCGCAACGGTGACCTGGCGACGCAAGCGCCGTCCGTCATGGAGTACGGAATTACCGCTCAGGACAATGAGCGTTTGGGCCTGCCCTGCGGTGGCCGACTGGAGATACTGGTGGAACCGCTGAATAGCCGCAGCGATGCACTTGAACATATCGATGCCTTATTGGCAGCTTTGCGGGAGCGCCGCTGCATACTTCGCAAAGTTGAGGTTACCTCGGGAGATTTCAGTCTTGAGAAAGCCAGTACATTCTCCGAGTTGGATTTTGATGGTGCACAGTTATTACACTGCTTCGGCCCGCATATGCGAATGCTGTTGGTGGGCGCCGGCCAATTGAGCCAGTCATTGGCGGAATTGGCTCAGGCTATGGATTACGAAGTATTGGTAACCGACCCGCGCAGCGAGGTATTGGCCCAGTGGCGCGGGCCTGAGGTCACCTTGCTTGGCGGCATGCCCGACGATGTCGTGCGTGAAAAAATCACTGACCCGCATAGTATTGTGATTACTTTGACACACGACCCCCGCATCGATGATATGGCGCTGATGGAGGCCCTCACAACCAAGGCCTGGTATGTAGGTGCCCTGGGTTCGGCAAGAACAACTGAAAAGCGCCTGCAAAGATTAAGAGATCTCGACCTGACTGAACAACAAATTGCTGCGCTCCACGCGCCGGTGGGTCTGCGAATCGGCAGTAAAACACCCGTAGAAATCGCCGTCGCCATTATGGCGGAAGTTACCCAGCTGCAGAATCTGTAGGCGTAAGAATACCTACCTGGCTGTTGTAGGCCGATAAGAGCTCTATTACAGTACCTGTACCAAAGACATAACGGTCGGGCCTGACCAGAACCGCTTCGCACCCATTTTCTTCCAGCCAACCGGCAAGCGCCGGAGCGAAGGGTTCCATAATTTCATCAAGCAGTGAAACCCACTGTACATCACTGCTGCTCGCACCCTTTTTATGGCTGATAAGCCAGGCAGATTTTTCAAGAACATCGTCCAGCTTGTCGGTGGCATTCCATGGCTGGGGAAAGTAGGTACCGGCCCATTTGGAGCCTTCCAGCAAACAGCCGGCGGCAAGCGGTGGGAGTGCCATCGCCCCGCTGGGATCCTCGGTGGTACCGCGCTGGGCCAGCATATCCTTATCGCGCTGATCGGCTGCCGCCCGGTCTGTAATACAGACGGTTTGGCCCATCATAATCGCCAGATCGATAATCATTTTTACCTGCGGCTCACGCTCCAATTGATAGCTGTCGAGCAATGCTTCGCTGGGCGGCTTTGTTGTCTGACTCAGTTTCCAGGCCAAATTGGCGACATCTCGGATACCGGAGCACAAGCCCTGCCCTGCAAACGGTGGCATTTGATGAGCAGCATCTCCGGCGAGGAACACCCTGCTCTTGCGCCACTGCTTCGCCATCAAAGCGTGAAATCGATAGACAGCCTTGCGCTCCAAAGAAACCGCAGACGCGACATCCCAAGGTGCCAGCAATTGCTCAATAAACTCATCTTCCAGGACGGCCTCGGGCGTTTCGCCGGGAAGCAACATAAACTCCCATCGGTGCCGGCCGGCCCCCATGAGCACACAAGTTGTGGGCCGAGCGGGATCACAGATCTGCAGGTTTGCGTCGGGAAGTTTAGTCTGATCATGCACGATGGTGTCAATCACAAGCCAGGGTTCGTCAAAGCCCAGATCTTCCAGCTCGATATCCAGTAAAGAGCGAACAGTGCTGCCTGCGCCGTCGCAAGCAATGACATAGCACGACGTTTTTTGCATCGGTCCAGCGGGTGTTTCAAGCTCCAGAGTCACCTGGGCCTGATCTTGCTCAATACTGGTGAGCGCCCAACTGGTTTTGAGCGTTATATTTTTACGTGTTGCAATTTTTTGTCTGATCACCTCTTCCAATGAGGGTTGATGAATCATATTTGATGCCGGCCAGCCTGAGGGGCTGGTTCCATGGCCGGAGTTAAATCGCATCAGGGTTTGCCTGTCTGCGGTTAAAAAATTGTAGCTTTCAGCCGGCCTCGATGTGGCCATCACATCATCGGCGGCGCCGACAGACTGCAACACACGCACAATTTCATGATCTATGTGAGCGGCTCTGGGAAGAGGGTATATCTGCGCTTCCTTGTCGATGACCAAAACCTCCAGCCCGTAATCGGCCAGTAATAGACTGGCCGCGGCACCTACCGGACCAGCACCCACAACAATGACATCAAAGTCAGCCTTAGACGTCATCGTTCTGTCCTTTTTTGAGCATTGCGGCGAAACAAGGTGTCCTTTCTCACTCCTGATCCACCTGTGATTGTGCAACTAGCGGGTGAACCTGGCCCCACTGAACCGCCAGCAGATCTTCCAGGCTCGCTTTGTTGGACGGGTCTGCAGCAGTGAACAGGTCGCCGTCACTCCAATGCTCAAGCTCGTGACCCCAGGGATCCTTCCAGTAGTCGAACACCTGGCTGCCCAAAATGTGGCGGCCAATGCCCCAGGCCGGGGTGCGCCCGCCAGCCTTGAGGTGGTCGTGACCACGCATCAGGTCATTAATGTCCAGCACCTCGAACGCGGCGTGATTAAATTTCGGCGTAGCCGGGCTTTGCAGAAGAAACAGGGTGTGGTGGTCGGCAAGCGCACTACCCCTGTCGCAGCGCATAAATGCACCTATTGCCACATCCGGGGCAACTTCAACTTCATCTGAAGTAATGAAGCCGAAACGCTCCTTGTACCACGCTTCGCTGGCACGAAAATCGCTGACTTCAAGCACAACATGCCCGAGACGCATCACCTGGGATGGCCCTGGTGCAATTCGAACGGCTTCCCGTAAGCGCAGCTTGTCCAAGCCGGTATTCACTGCAGGTAGAGTCGATGAGGGCAAGGGTTCTACCGGGCTCTGCCTGGCCACAACTTCGATGACATATCCATCGGGGTCCGTAAGTCGCACGACCAACCCATCGCCCGGGCCTTCAAGGCTTTCAATTTCTGCGCTATATGTACTGGCGAGGTGTTTGAGATCAGCCTCGCTCTGTGCGCGCAACCCGAGCGCGCGAAAACCAGGATCCCCAAGTTCAGTCGCGTGCACAAAAGGGGCAGCTCCAGCTCCTCGCATAAACAACTGTGTGTCCGACATTGTCGCAGCGCTCAAGCCAAATTCTTCCAGGAACGTCCGCATCTCATTGAGATCCGGAGCTGCAAATTTTACGTGGGAGAGATCTTCGATCTTGATTGTGCTCATGGGTAGGCCCTGAGAAAAATTAAGCGTATAAACCGATAATGAGCACTTACCGCGATCTCGGCAAGCATTCAATCTAATTCATTGCCGGATCACATAGGGGGACGGAGTAACATGGCTGCAGGCATCTATGATAGCTCGTCAGTAAGGGCACTGCCTTTTCCAATCTGCTATCTTCGTCTAGATAATACCGGAAGAGGAAGATTTCCATGAGAATCATTGCACTAATTCTGTGTTGCGCGGCAGCGGTACTGAGCCCTTGGGCATTGGCCGAAAGCTACACACTCGCGATCAATCATGGCCGGGTGATAGACCCGGAATCGGGCCTTGACGCAGTTCGTCATATCGGTGTTGTAGAGGGCAAGATCACCAATATTTCCCTACTACCACTGGAGGCAGATAAAGTCATCGATGCCTCGGGCCTGATCGTGTCTCCGGGCTTTATTGACCTGCATACCCATTCTCCAACACCGCTGGGTCAGTACTATCAAGCATTTGATGGCGTCACTACGGCACTGGAACTCGAAGCTGGGTTTTACCCACAGCTGGAGTATGGTGCACAAATTAGCAGCCGGGCGATGATTAACTATGGCGCCTCGGCCGGTCATGTCGCGATGCGGGTATTTGAAAAAAATGGTCTAAAGATGTCCGATGGACTGGGCGCACCCACGCCGGTTGGATTCAAGGGCTGGAAAACTGCGCTGATGTATTTTTTTACGGATTTCAATTCCGCACTGTCCGCCTCACTGACAGAAGAGGCAAACGAGGAGGAGCTGGAAACCCTCCGCCAGATGCTGCTGAGCGATCTGGACGCCGGTGCTCTCGGCATAGGTCTGGCACTCGACTACTTCAGTGATGCTATTCAGAGCGCTGAAATGCAAATGATATTCACTGTGGCTGCAGAACGGGGAGCCCCTGTTTTCATCCACATACGCCGGGGTATCGACGGCGATCCATCGGGCTTACGGGAGGTCATTGGCCTGGCAAAGGAACATGGCACCTCCGTCCATATTTGCCATCTCACTCACAACGCCATCAGCAATCTTGAACTTTTTCTTGAGGAAATTTCAGCGGCACGGGACGCTGGCGTAGACGTCACCACTGAAGTGTTGCCTTACAATGCAGGTTCTGCGCTAATCTCCTCTGCCGTTTTCGGCCGCGACTGGCAAACCATTTTCAACATCACCTACGAAGACGTTGAATGGGCCGCCACAGGCGAAAGGTTTAACAAGGAAATGTGGGAGGAATACTACCGGGAACATCCCGATGGCCAGGTCATACACCACTACCTGAAAGAGGAATGGACCCAGCGCGCCGTGCAAGAACCCGGCGTGATCATTGTCAGTGATTTACTGGCGATGGAAACGCGCGAGAAAAAAGTGGCTCCGCACAATGGCGCATTCAGCAAAGTGCTGGGCCGCTATGTACGTGAGCAACAGCTTCTGGATCTAAATACCGCTATTTCAAAAATGACCCTGTTGCCCGCCCGCAGACTCGAAAACTATGTACCAGCTTTCCGCCGCAAAGGTAGAATCCAGCAATCTATGGATGCGGACATTACCATTTTTGATCCGCAAACTATTCGCGACAATGCCACCTATCAGGACCCCTACCAGGAAGCCACTGGCATTGTTCATGTCATAGTGAATGGGCAAGCGGTAATCAGCCACGGAAAACAGATTGAAGGCAGTTATCCGGGGAAACGGGTGCTAGCTACGCCGGCCAGATAAAGAGAAAGGAACCGCTACCACTGAATGATTGTCAATGTTACATTGACAATATATGGATACATTAGACGGATTAAAAACCATTGTGGCGGTCGTCGAAACCGGGTCATTCACCGCAGCCAGTGAACGCCTGGGGATGTCTAAAGCGCTGGCAAGCAAATACGTGGGCGAAGTTGAAGATAAACTCGGCGTGCGTTTGTTTAACCGTTCAACAAGGCGACTGGCGCTAACCGAAGCTGGGCGCAGTTACTATGAACGCGCGCTACCGCTACTGGAAGAATTTGCAGAATTGGTCGACAGCGTCACGGGCGAGCAATCCAGCCCCCGGGGGTTGTTACGAGTCAGCGTACCGGTGACCTTTGGCGAGATGAAACTTTCCCCGCTAATCCCGAAATTTCTTGCCCGCTATCCCGACATGCGCGTGGAATTACAACTGCTAGACCGTATGATCGATATGTTAGAAGAAGGTATCGATGTGGTCATTCGCATCGGTGGTGTGGATGATTCCAATTTAATTGCACGGCATATCAAAACTCTACCGTTAATCTTGTGCGCCTCGCCCCGGTACATTCAAGAGCATGGGCAGCCTCAGTGCCCGCAAGATATCGAAGAGCACAATTGCATTATCGACAGCAACTTTCGCATCGGCAAACAGTGGCCCATCATTTCCCCCGACGGTGTAACCGATTCCATCGTAGTGACCTCCAAGGTAGCAGCCAATAGTCCAAGGGCAGTGAAAGAAATCGCAATAGCAGGCGGTGGCATCGGCATGATCCCAAGGTTTATCGTAGAAGATGCCTTTGCCGAGGGTAGCCTGGTAGAAATTCTACCTGGCTACCGTACTCTAGAATTTGGTTTGTTCGCGATCTACCCCCACCGCCGCTACCTACCCAAGAAAGTACGCTGTTTTATAGACTTTATGATCGAAGAGTTTTCCGGTGATGTATTGGCCTAAACCCCGATCAACAATGCCTCACACCCGGTACCGGCAAGCACGGTGTCTACCCGGGCACGGTCAGAATCACTCAGCGCCTGATACTGCTCGTTAATCCACTTCAGGCACTTGGCCTGGTAGGGGAATGTCTGCTGCGTCCAGGTCCCGCCGTCTATTTGAGACTCCCAGTTTTTTTCACCCGCCTGCACAGCTTTCAAATTCGCCAGCAGCGCCGGTGCGTACATTCTGCCGACCTCATTGAGAATTTCGCGCAGGCTATCGGGGGCCTGCTCGAGAACGTTCCAGCCATCCTTGGCGGGCTCAAGACCACTCAAATCGGACATACGATCTACCCAGGCTACGGTACGCGGAGACACCTCATGCGCAATTGCACGTGGGGTGGGATCAAAACCCACCAGCTGGGTCAATTGGCCATGCAGGGCAAAATCGCCCGCACCCGGCCGGTAACCAAGCATAAAAGGCTGACTCGCCAGGTGATTCTCCATCGCAGTCAAAAAACGACGATAACTCGCATCAATAATTGGCGCGGTGGTGTCGTTGGAACCCACCACATACAGGCGGCTTATCTGGCGCTCAGAAAAATGCTTTTTTAGTGTTTTATGATCGGCCGCAGCAAGGCTTACATCATAGCCCAGGGGTAACTGCGTACCGGCGTTGTCGGCATCCTCCTGGGGATACCAACGGTAATGGAACATATATTTGGTGCACCACTCATCACCGAAATCCTCGATCAAGTAGTCGATGAACGCAACCGCCGGATCAGCCGGCAAAACAGAGCGCTCCGGATACATTTTCTCCAGCCTACGGATTATCGGTGTTGAATCACATACCGCACGCGCTTCGCCATTTTCATCATCGAGTATAAATGTAGGAAGAAGGCCTGGCTTAGGTGCTGCTATACCCATAGCCGACAGTATTTCCTCAGGCTGCCCCCACATCATATTGTAGGGAATGTGACGGTAGCGCAGCAACGCCAACATCTTCTGGGTGTAAGGCGACGGCGTGGCGCCAATCAGCTTGATTCGTTCTGGTGATGACATAATCGGCACTACTCCTATGGATTCACTTATTCGACCGTTTCTATATTGAGCTGACCGGCCAGGCCAGCGGCGCGGTGCTCGCCAATTTCCTGCATCTGGGGCAGCTGCATCATTTGCAGCATAGCTGTGCGACTTGGGTATCGCGCTATCGCCACGTCGTCCCACAAGTCTTCAACACTGCCAAGCATTAGCCTTTTTACATGCCCTTTAAATTCCACCCCCCCGCCTACCTCGGCCAGGCATTTTTCCACGCCAGCGGTATACAGGGCGTAAGCCTCGCGACCGCTAAGCGCAGTTTCCCGGCCGTCCGCATACTCCGCCTTTTCTTTGTACTTCAGCAAATTCACCATGTAGATGACCGAGCCGTCGTCGGGCGCCAAAAAGCCCTCCATCTGTTCTTGATTTGGCATAACCGCATTGCTGTATTCCATACCGAATTCCTCCTGCCTATTAGGCCCTATTCGTTGCCTGCAATAATCGCCATCATTTTTTGCGCAGTCTCATGACCGGAGTTTTGGTTCTGCCCCGTAACAAAACGCCGCTCGTCATCGACAACCACATGGGTTGCAAAAAAGTCACGGAATGCACTTTGGCTTTCATAGATAACACCCGCCTTTCTCAATTCAGTTTCCGGATGCTGGGGGGTTATTTCAATGCCCAACTCCTTTATCTGTTTGTCGCTAACGCCAGTCATCCGGCGCCCCGCTATGAGAGCGTTTCCATCGCGATCTTTGGCGTTGATGAGGCCCAGCACGCCGTGACAAACACCGCCGATAACGGGCGTGTCGGCGTAGTAAGCTTGTGATATTTTTTCCGCCAGCACCGTGGAATAGCCCAGGTCATAGGCGGCTCCCCAGCCGCCGGCCAGAAAAATAATGTCGTATTGGGTGAAATCAACATCATCTATTCGCAGCGAATTGTTGACCTTGGCCTGGAAGGCGGGATCCTCCAGGAAGCGCTTGTCGTCGGGCGTAACAATCATGTATTGAAGCGTTTGCGGATCAACGGGGATTTTCCCGCCTTTGATACTGGCCACATCTACCTGCATGCCGGCATCCAGGAAATTGTAATACGGGTGAGTCATCTCTGATGCCATCACCCCGGACGGTTTTCCCTGGGTTTCGCCTGGAGGCGCCAGCACACCGTGGCTGGTGGTAATAACCAACGCCTTCTTACCCGGGGGAAGCTGAACTTTTACTCCGTTATATTCCGGATGCAGACCCGCCTTGTGTAAAACAGTCGGTAATGCCAGCGCAAATGTGCCAGCAACCAATACCAAAACACCTAGCGCAACCAGGATCTTCTTTCTCATCACTTTAACCCTAAAAAAACTAAACGGTATCAAGTACTTCGACAACGGGCGCAGCAGCAACCAGCGGCGCCAGCACCTTGTTCGCCTCCGCAAAATGCGTTGTTTTGCCGTGAGCATCCAGATCGGCTTCGCTGTGATACTGCTCCAGTACCTTATACACCTGGGGATCTGTTTTGCTGCGGTGCAGTATGTAGAAAATGTTGCCCGGCTCGTTAATACGCACCTGTTCTGCAAGTGCTAAAAACGCCTGTTCGAAGGCTTCATTTTTACCTTGCTGAATGGTGAGGGTTGCTACGACTCCAATGGCCATTTTTTTAACTCCTGATAATGAATAAAAAAGTGTTAGATCGATTCGGGCAGTGTGACCAGCCCCTGAAAACTGCGCATACCCTGATTAAACCAGAAAAAAGTACGGGTCGGCGTAGGCAACGGCACTACCCAAGGCTCGCGCAGTTCGATACGTTTTAACACACCACCTTCTGGCAATACCAGCGATTCATCGAGTGATTTCGTAGCTGTATTCATAACGTAGTACTCCTTTCCTATCCTGCCTAGTTGGGCCAGTAAATATATTCATCACCGGGTTCCACGTGTTCTGCACGGGTTTTATCAACCGCCACCGGGGCCTCAATTACATAGGGATACAGTGGCGCTCGTGCGGCGGCTTTATGCGCGTCCAGTAGAGCCTGCAACTCACGCAATTTCTCTGGTTCGGATGCCGCCAGATTAGTCTGCTCCGTAGGATCTACTGCCAGATTGTACAGCCAGTTTTTATTGGGCCGATCGGAGATTTGCAGCTTCCAGTCGCCATGGCGCACCACCCGGTAATAGCCACTTTGCCAGAACAGTGTTTCGCGTTGCCAGGCCGCCGCACCCGTCTCACTCAGTAGCGGCAAAATGTCCAAACCATCGATGGCAACACCCTCAGGCATCGCTGCCTGCGCTGCATTTGCCAGCGTCGGCATAAGGTCTATATGGGCAACAGGCGTCTGCACCTGAGATCCGGCTGCAATCTGCGCCGGCCATTTCACAAACATTGGAACGCGCAGCCCACCTTCGAAGTTGGTAATCTTCCAGCCACGAAATGGCGCGTTAACCTCGGGCAGACCGATGTAACCCGGGCCACCATTGTCACTGGTAAACATCACAATGGTATTCTCGGACAGGCCCTGCGCTTCAAGGCTTGCCATAATACGCCCAACACTGCGGTCGAGCGCGCGTATCATTGCCGCGTAAACCCGCAAACGGTGCGGCTGAATGTCACCAACCGCTTCATAGTCTTCTTTTGTGGCCTGCAGGGGCGTATGTGTACCCCAGTGAGCAAGGTACAGAAAGAAAGGCCGGTTTTTGTTGGCCTCGATCACCTTGATTGACTCATCCGTCCAGTAGTCTGTGAGATAACCACCGGGCTCGAAGCGCTCGTCACCGCGGTTATTGAAAGATGCCGCGTAAGTTAGCCGGGCCCACAGGAAATTATCTATAGGGTCAAAATCCAGCTTGGCATTGACGACATTGGCGTCGTCTTCTGGCAAATAAAGGCCACTGGCCATCAGTAGGCTGTCATCGAAACCCTGGTCAATCGGCGCAAAGCCCTCTTTTCTACCCAGGTGCCACTTGCCAATATGGGCGGTGTAATAACCCTTGTCGCGCAACACTTCGGCAATGGTGACCTCGGAGCTGGGCAAGCCCTGCTCTTCATAGGACAGCTCACTCTCATTCGCCGCCTCGTTCATCATAGATTTTGGTAAACCGCTGTCCAGACTATCGCTAATCATACCTACCATCGGGCCCATGCCGGAGGGTGTCGGGGTAAACTCGAAACCTGTGCGCGTGGGGTAACGCCCGGTCATTATCATTGCGCGGGACGGTGCACAGGTGGCATTGCCGGCGTAGGACTGGCTATAAATAGCGCCATCTGCGGCAAGCTGATCGATATTGGGGGTTTGTACACGGCCGCCGGCAACACCGCCGCCGAAGGTCGAAATGTCATTAAAACCCAGATCATCTGCCACTATCAGGATGATATTCGGTGGTCGCTCGGCCGGATCCGACGTGGCCTCTTGCGGCCCCTGCTTCCAGCCGAGCTGGCGATTAGGGGCAACCACATACTCCCCGTCACTCTTCATTTTGACCATGGCAAGCATCAAATCCACACGCTTGACCCAGGCTAAACCACCCGCGGCCAGAACAAATAATACGAGAGATACGAGGATTTTCTTCAGCATTAGTTCGTCCCGAGTTTCAACTATCACAAAATATTTACGGAGGAGCGATTAAGAGCTACGAATCCACTCTGCGGTGAACCTGGCACTCAAATTATGTTCTGGCACAGATGATGTCATTATATTTCTTAAAAGTAAATGACTTCAAGGGGAAAAATCTATCGGGATATAGTCTACTTCTGGACTCACAGGAACAGCGTCACTGAATCTGCGGTGGATTTTCGCGCAACCAGGCCAAACCGTTAGCCGAATCTGGAAAACCACTACGCATCACCGTTTGCTCATAAATTCGAGTGAAGATATCGCTGTCTGAAATACGATTGAATAGCTCCATCATCTCCCAGGCACTACGGGACTTCTGGTACACACAGCATTGTAGATATGTGGCAATAAGCTCTGTGAACCGCAGCTTTTTTTCATCAGACAACGCCTTGTCTACCATCAAGAAATAGGCCGCTCCCCCCCAGTACAAGCGCACCGAAGAGACACTGCGAGCAGACATATTGCTCAGCTCTACGATAGACGCGGTGTGGTGGCCCGATTGTTTGCTTGCGGCCCCAAATCGTTCTTCCAGGTTATCGATTGCCTCATTCCAGCTGATCGTATTGCTGGCGTACATAATTTGGTATTGCAAATAACTGCCCAGCCCCTCCGAAAACCACCGGTCGTTGCTGCCCACGTAAGGAAACATCAGATGCGATAACTCATGAGATGCCGTCCAATCGCTATTAAAGTCCTGCAGGGAATACGTCGTGTTGACATGAAAATGTACGGAACGGCCATATCGTTTATCGGTATGGGCCCAGGGCGTAGGACCACTACCTCGGGTTATACGATGATAGTGCACGCGGTAGGTATAAGGTAAAGGCCCGAAAAGACGGATCAGCCCCTGCTCGGCATGCAAGACCCAGTCCTGAAGTTTAGCCTTCTCACCGCTGGAAAATCGGTCTTCCCAGCGCCACTGTGGATCGGCCTCAATATTAAAAGAAGCTGTAATGGTAATAAGCAGAAAGAAATATCTGAGCATGGACTTTTCGACCATGACAGACAGGGGTAGTTCGTAAGAGGAGAAAATAATGTAGAAGCCGTCGGCAACGGCTATTCTCCGAACAGTCGTTTCTCGCTTTGACAGAGCACATATCGTAAGTATCTGCTATCTTTAGAACTTGGCTCGGCCCCGCGCTAACCTCAGGGGCCTTGTTGGCGTAATGACACGCGTATTACCATAATAAAATCAGGAAGTACGGGCAATAAGGAACAACGTTTATCCGATTTCCACCGGCTTGAGTTCGATGACAAATCGATACTCAACCGTCGGTCACACATACAGCCGCAGCAGAAGCTGCAATGGGTATTTATGAAAAAACTGAGCTTAGTAGACACCGCGTTCCTACTGTCCGAAAACCGGGAAACGCCTATGCATGTTGGCGGGATCAGCCTGTATACGCTCCCTGATGGCGCCAATGAACAGGAATTTCTGCACAGCCTGGCCGATAATCTGAAGGACCTCGATACATTTCTACCGCCCTTTGGCGACCGCCTGAAAACCGGCCCCCTGGGGTTAGCGGGGCCAGCCTACTGGGAGCCAGACCCCGCACTGGATATCGAATACCACATCCGCCACTCGGCACTACCAAAACCGGGACGCTACCGCGAGCTTTTTAATCTGATATCGCGTCTGCATGGTACTTTGCTGGACCGCCAACGCCCGCTATGGGAAATACACCTGATAGAGGGCCTGCAGAACAGGCAGTTTGCCGTCTATACCAAGACCCACCACGCTGCAGTTGACGGTGCACGCGCTATGCACGTCGCGCGCTGTATGTTGTCACCAAACCCCGATTCTCGTTTGATGGATTCACCCCTATCGCTGCCGGCCTGGGAACGTTACAGAGAGAGCCTGGGTTACACACAGACGAAAGATTTTAGCGATGCGGAAATACGCAATGTTGCCGACAAACTTAAAGCAAGGTTTGATACCGGCACGCAGGTGTATGGAGCATTGAAACGTTTCACCATGACCTGGGCGGGTCGCGGCGGCGCACTAGCGCTACCCTTTCGTCAGGTTCCGCGCACTTCTATAAATAGCTCAATAGATGGCGCGCGTCGCTTTGTCGCACAGTCGTGGTCCTTCGACAGAATTCGTGCCGTGGGCCGCGCTTTTGACGGAACTTTTAACGATGCAGTGCTAGCAATGTGCGCGGGCGCATTAAGAACTTACATGCAGAACCATGCCGAACTGCCCGAGCAGTCGCTTAAAGCGATGGTACCCGTCTCAGTTCGTCAGAAGGGGGATATTGACTCGGGCAATGCTGTGGCATCAATCAATGCAGATTTGGCCACCAATATTAAGGACCCGGCCAAACGCTTTTTAATAATTCAGGATTCGGTAAGAGCAGGCAAAGCATTCTATAAAGATATGTCGCCGGCCGAGGTGCAACTGATCAGTATGGTGATGCAGATGCCCGCTGTGGTTATGGGGCCGCTTGGCCTCGCCAGTCGGATACCCTCCGTCAACACCACAATTTCCAATGTGCCAGGGATACAGCAACCGATGTATTGGAACGGGGCCAGAATGGACGGTTCCTACCCCGCTTCCATTATCACGGATGGTATGGCGTTGAACATTACCCTGGTAACGTATGACAAAAATGTTGATTTTGGTATTACCGCCTGCCGCCGCTCGATTCCCCAGGCACAGCGCCTGATTGACTACATGGAAGAGGCACTGGTGGAACTGGAGGATGCAGCAGGCCTGCTTAAACCCACTGTAATCTCCAAGCCCAAAGCAAAGGCCAAAGCAAAGCCGCTGGCAAAGGCAAAACCCAAAGCTAAAACCAAGCCCAAACCAAAAGCTAAAACAAAGCCCGCTGCCAGCAAGAAAAAACCAACGGCCAAACGAGGAGCTGCGAAAAAATGAATATACGCTTCGATAGCGTACCAGGAAGGCCACACAAGGACACTGTATGAGCGCTGTTACACTGTATGGATCACCGCTCTCACTGTATACCGGCCGCGCCAGAAGCTATCTTATTAAAGCCGAAATTCCCTACCGGGAAGAATCGGCAGTCTCGTCACACTATCAGGAAAAAGTTCTGCCGCTTGCCGGTGGCAGGCGCAGTATCCCCACCATAGAAACTACCGCTGGTGTGGTGGTTCGCGATGGCGTGGCAATTGTGGATTATTTCGAGAACAGCAGTGGCAATAACTTTTCACCAAAAACACCGAAACACAATATCATCAGCCTGCTATTTGATGTGATTGGCGCCGAGGGATTGTTGCGCCCAGCTATGCATTACCGCTGGAACTTTCCCGACGACAATCTGAAGTTTCTCACTTTTCACTTCGAAACACTGGCACCGCACGGGGAAAAACAGCAGGAAAATGCCAAAAAAATGATGGATCAGATGCGCAATGCAGCTGCAGCTTTCGGTGTTACTCCCTCGACTACCGAACTCGTTGAATCTCTCTATGAAGAGTTGCTTGCCAAGCTCGACACACACTTTGCCCAGCACCCCTACCTGTTGGGCGGCAAGCCCTGTGTCGGTGACTTTGGATTAATGGCGCCCCTTTATGCCCATCTGGGCAGAGACCCTAAGGCACTAGCGCTGATGCAGGCGAAGGCCATTCGATTGTTTCGCTGGGTTGAACGCATGAACAGACCAGAGCCAGATTGTGGCGAGTTTGAAGTACGCAACGAGGCCTATTTAAGTGACGATACAGTACCGCCGACTCTAATCGATGCCCTAAAACATATTGCTATCGATTTCATACCAGAGACACGCGCCGCCGCCCTCTGTATCAACGACTGGCTTGCCAAACAAAATGACCTGCGCTCTGGCACGGAGGTTCCGCGCGGCGTGGGCTTTGGCAGTTTTGAACTGCGCGGAGTTGCGGTTGACGCTTTAGCACAGCCGTTTCGCTTCTATTTACTGAAGCGTGTGCAAGATTACTACCTATCTTTGGGTGAGCCCCAACGCAAGGAAGTCGAGGCGTTATTGGCACAGTGTGATATGAGTGAAGTTCTCTCCATGACCCTCACAAGAGACATTGGCCGCCAGAAAAACCTGGAGGTCTGGCTGTAATGCCTCAGGACATTCCCAGCGACAATAAATTATCCAGCGGCCGGTAAAGCTCTTCCAGGTAATCTATATCCTCTGTCTCCAGCGTAATCTCGGTGGCGGCTACCAGATCATTCAATTGAGATACCTTCGAAACACCTACCACCGGTGCGGTAACAGCAGGTTTACTTAGCAACCACGCTATCGCCATCTGTGCAGGTGTTTTGCCGTATTTAGTGGCTGTTTCCACCAATCGATCGGCAATTAGAAAGTCGTTTTCTCCACGGTAGAGGCTTTCGCTGCGCTTGCGATCGGTGCCTGTAGAACGGCTAGTACTACCTCCGTCAAAGCCACCCTGATAAGCCCCGGCAAGAATGCCACGTGCCAATGGCGACCAGGGAGTCACTCCAACACCGGTTTTCTCGCAATAGGCATTCATTTCTCGCTCTTCTTCGCGGTAGATCAAGTTATAGTGGTTTTGCATGGAAATAAATTTGGTCCAGCCGTGGCGCTCTGCCGTCATCTGCAGTTCTGCAAACTGCCAGGCGAACATGGAAGAACCACCCAGATATAAAACCTTTCCGGCTTTGACAAGATCGTTCAGAGCCTCCATGGTTTCCTCGATCGGCACCGCGATGTGCCAGGGAATACCGTGTGGATGGCGGTGAATAACAAGCTGATCGACATAGTCGAGGCCAAGACGCTGCAGGCTACGGTCCACACCCTCTATGATATGTTTGCGCGACAGGCCTGACATATTGGGATTGCTACCCATGGGCATGGCCACCTTGGTAGTAAGCACATAGTCCTCACGCGGCAACATTTCTCGCAACAATGTACCCACGATTTCTTCGCAGGCACCAGAACCGTAGAAATCTGCGCAGTCAAAATAGAACAGGCCGTGGTCAATGGCCGCCCGGAATATTTCCCGCGATTCATCGATACCCAGCGTCCAGTCACCCTGATGCCCCTGCCCCGGTACGCCGAAATTCATGGTACCCAAACAAAGCTGAGAAACCATGAGACCGCTGCTACCTAACTGCACTGGTTTGAGCATGAGCTTGTCTCCTATACTGATTCTAAATAAAGTTCAGAAGCTTACCGGATTTCTCCAGCGCTTCCCACTCATCGCACGTGCATCAAGAAGCCCTTTTGCTCCAGGTCCAGGTAACTAATCAGCTCAACCAATACCTTAACATCACCTGTAGCGCCTGCTGCTTTTCCTGCGGCTAGCGAGCGCAACTGATCTGCGCTCAAACTCACTGCAGCCATATCCTGGGGCGCGGGCCCGGGCTTGATTTCCAGTATGCTGTTTCTCAGCTCTACCCGGTAACGATCGCCAGAATCAGTAAAATTAATCCCCAGTGACAGGCGCGTGTCGGTCGCCCTACCCGCGTCTATCTGATAGCGCCAGGATTGCAGTATTTGAGCACCGGTCATCCCACTGCGCACCGACCCCATGCGAGCCTGCAACACCTGCGCGGGATTAATCTTGCCTTCCAGTTCCAGCGCGCCCTTAAGATACCAGGCACGGGCAATGGTATTGATCTCCTCGTAGCCAAGCTTGCGCAGACTCGCCGCCTTAAGATAGCGCGCATCCCAATCGTCATGATTGATACGCACCAGCATCTGAGTCAGCTCCGCTGAGAACTGGGCGTCCCCAGCCGAAAACGCCTTCTCCGCCTCCGCCAGCACCCTATCGCGCCCACCCATCAGATCCACATATCGACGTGCTTTTTCAACGGGTTCGGTGGGCAGCAGCTCAGCGGCGTCGCCGCTAAACCAGCTTACCCAACCGGAAAATATTTCAGGCGCGATAATCCATGGAGTACCGTACATAGGGCGCGTATACGGTGGTTTATCGAGGTAGGCCGGCAGTTCCTTGAATTTGTGCTGTAGCTCTCCTGCGGTATAGCCCTTATTGATATAGCGGATACTCTGGTCCCAGAGGTACTGGATAGCATCGCGACTGGCGGTAACGGCTTCGAGAATTTCATCGCGCCCCTGCATCGGCATTATATGGGAACCGAGCGACCACTCTGGCTGGATTGCCCGCACAGTGTCCAGCGCCTTCATGTAGTTTTCAGGTAAACGCGGCTTGGACCCCCGAATAGAATGCACGTTGGCCAGCGCGTAGAAAAACTCATCGCCAATGAGAACCATGTCGAACTCGGGAATATGCAGACCAAATTCAGAGATGGCTTCACCGCCCGTGTAAAACACCTTAATTTTAATGCCGGCGATTTCCAATTCGGTATCTTCACTGAAGGTGTCAGTGGGTGGAATGTAAGCCCATTTACCACCCAGTAGTTTGGGCGAACAACAACCGTGGTAGTGTTTTTCCTCGGGCTGGAGCATATCGGGGCCATAGTATAAAACCCCCATAATCTGACGAGGCATGATGGCCCCAAATTCGTTGGCAATTTCTTCTTCAAAATTATCCCAGGCGTATATCTTCACGCTGCCATCGGCAACCTGTTCCGGGGTTACCAGCGAAGACGTGCCATTGTAATGGTCGCCGTGATGATGGGAGTAGAAAATGGCTTTGATTGGCTTATCTGAAATTTTGCGGATTTCCGCTGCAATATAGTCCCCCGCCTCGGCATTGGCACTGGTGTCATACACAATCAGGCCGTCCTCACCCTCGATGATGGTGCTGTTGCCTATCCAGCCGTCGGGCACATGCACGGTCCACACCGGATGTTTACCCGCTTTATAGGTACCAGCCTGCTCAGTGAAAAGTTTTTGATGTTCGAGAAAGTAATCCGGCCAGCTGCGCTCCACTTTATAAGGATTTTCATCAGCTGCTGCGCCGGCCAACTGGCAGACTGTGACCATCAGACCAAGAAAAAAAACACCGGTAGTGCGCAGGAACTTCATCGTTATCATCTCCCAAAGAGCGCTGGCAACTCACTATCATCCGCTTTCAAAACGCGATCTAACCACTGGTGAAAATTTTGGCCGCCCGCTTCATTGCGCCCAAACATAAGGTGCTCTTTCGTTCCACTCATGAGCGCCTGCTGTTGTCGCAACCCAGTGGCATAATCTTCTGACTCTACCACAAACTTCAAAAAATCGAATTGCTCATGCGCTGCTTT
Organism: Halioglobus sp.; assembly: GCA_036961345.1. Classification (GTDB taxonomy): domain Bacteria; phylum Pseudomonadota; class Gammaproteobacteria; order Pseudomonadales; family Halieaceae; genus JBALVT01. The sequence goes on along the minus strand of JBALVT010000001.1, from coordinate 35,552 downwards.
TTCTACCTCTTCGTCCTCTGGGAGATTCTCCATAAGATAGTTTTGCACAGTAATAGATTCACCCACGTTTTCGCCGGGAAACAATTGGGAGATCAGCACGCCACGGCCACCACCATCAAAGGACGCGATGGAGATGTGTGGGAAAATTGTCCACACCCCCAGAAGCAATTGATCGGTTGGCCATTCGGCCTCTGGCTTATCCATGAAGTCTTTCAAATTGACATCAGGGGAACTGACCCGCTGATGGGGCCCCCAGGAGTAATACAGCGCCTGGGACGAGAAGTCCGAGCCAAAAGTATCCTTGTGCAGAATAGGCAGATGGTAAAAATCCAGATAACCGTCATAGGCTATCTTCCAATTTGGCCCGGCCACTGTGCGCTGCGAGAAGAGCTTCCAATTGCTAAAATCGAAATGCGCCAGCATGTCGTCATATCCACACAGAAACTGTTCGATATCGAGTGTTGAATCGGGATTGGGAGTCACCCAGATCAAGCCGGCTTTTTCCAGGACAGGCAAGGGGCGCAATCCGTTCTCGGTTTTGTCCAGCTCGCCAAATTCCTTGGCGTTGTAAACACCCGTGAGATCACCCGCCGTGTTGTAATTCCAGGCGTGGTACGGACAGGTAAAACGGTGGGTATTACCGCGACCCTCGGGCATGATGATAGCGCCGCGATGACTGCACATATTCAGGAAGGCACGCAGCTGGCCGTCTTTTCCCCGGCTGATAATTATCGGCACGCCGGCAGCCGTTATCGCTTTGTAGTCGCCCGGGCTCGCCACCTCGCAACTGGCTGCCAACATCAGCGGCAGACGTTTGAAAACCTGTTTCATTTCCAGCCCAAAGCGCTCAGTATCATAGTAGTTCGTAGCGGGGATAAGGGCGATGTCATCCGCTTGCTCGATGGTGCCCGCCTGGGCGTGGGAAACATTATGGCGGGCCATTTCAATCAATTGATCACGACTCATAGGGTGCTCCAAATAAAACAGGATGGAATGTTTGTTTTATTGTATTGTATTGGATACACAGCATGTTGCAAGTTTAATGGGCCCGCCATCGCTTCAGGCCCCAAAAACACGCATGCACAGAATTGCGATGCAGCTAAATCTTTAAAACTACCGGTAACATCACATATCAAAAAGGGGATATCACCTATGCTTGCCAAATCCGCCGGATTTTATAAAGCATTCTTATTAAGTCTCGTATTCATAACTGCCGCAAGCGCCTCATCGATAACGACTGCAACCAGTGTATCGGACGTCGATCACGAAAAAATAGTGATTTGGAGCCAGGGTGTAAGGCTGGCAGGCGATATCTACAAACCCAAAGATTTGCAACCTACCGATAAGCTACCAGGCATCCTGCTGATACCAGGATGGGGCGGCAGCAAAAAGAACCTGGAGAAAAACTACGCTCCACATTTTGCCGAGCAGGGTTTCGTAGTACTCACATTTGACTTCAAGAGCTGGGGAGAAAGCGATGGCCCACTGCTGGCTTCCCAGCCACTAACGGCAACGGAAGAAGCCGCTAAAACCACTGTGGAGGTAACTCACATTCGTAAAATAGTGAACCCCATATCAATGTCTGAGGACGTTCGTGCGGCGCTGCACTATCTGGGGGGAGAACCGCAGGTGATGCCTGACAATCTCGGCATTTGGGGTACCAGCATGGGCGGTGGTCTGGCGCTGCCAATAGCAGCCACTGACGATCGCATCAAAGCCTATGTTGACCAAATGGGGCCCATTAATTACAAATATAATCTTAAGGACATTCCCGACAAACAAATGCGCCAGGCTGAGACACTGGTGGCGCGCGGCATCCTGCCACCGTTTCCCGGCCCAGGGGGCGCAGCGAACCCACAGCTGAGGGGCTATCCTGATTGGGCCACTATGAAACGTTTTGATCCGCTGTCCTTTGCCGACCGCCTAAACGTCCCTACTCTGATAATTGATGCCGAAGAAGAATCCCTGTTTGATACCAGCAAAAATGGCAAATTGCTGTATGAGACAATTAGGGATCGTGTGGAGGCGCGCTATGTCACCTACCCGGGTAAGCATTACGATATGTATAAAGGGGACAATCTTAAAGAAGGGCGCGCAGCAGCCCTGAATTGGTTTGAAAAACATCTTCGGGAAAATTGATCCCGATGATGCGCAGAAAACAACTCAGCTAGTCGCTGAAACCCCTGAACTGATGCTCAACGGCACTTGCTCCGTACAAATTAGAAATGATACAGCTGTTCGCGAAGCCAAAAAGAGCGTATAGTCCGCAACCAGTTCTACCCTCTATCGAGCCTACTGGCCACATGCCTCTATCCTCCTTATTGCGACCCTATTTGCTAGCAAGCTAATAGCGTCGATTCTTAGTACCTATTGTCTGCGCTTCCCAATCTTAATGGGGGCCGCCAGCGTTTTAGCATAACTCTGTTCTATTGAGCAGCGAATCGCTGTGCGACATTTTTCTGTGTGACATAGGTGCGCCTTCGATACGTAGTTAGTAGTTTTAGGATCACCATGACCCCAGGCAGCGAAGACATCGACGAGTCACAACCCACCATAATTTCTTATGTTCGGGATCTGCCTAACGCGTGCTCACTTGCCGGCTTGGCCTGCACACTACTGGCGATTTATTTCAGTATTCTCGGCCTTTACTACGCGGCAATGATCGGCATGATCTGGGCCGTTGCCTTTGATTGGGCAGATGGACTGGTCGCTCGGAGAATGAAGGGGCGTACAGGCAGCGACCGAATATTTGGTGGCCAACTCGACCTGTTAATAGACATTGTGAGCTATGGTGTGGCTCCGGCAGTTCTTTTACTTAGCTATGGGAAGTTCGAACCCATATTTCTGCTGGCAGCGTTCATAGTCCTCGCTGCCGCTGCAATACGGTTAAGTTATTTCAGCACCTTCGGCTTGTCAGACGAATCCAAATACACAGGGTTGGCACTCGACAACAACAACATCATATTGGTTTTCATATTCCTTTTTGAAAGTGTTTTTCCTCACGGAATATTCACTGTGATTCTATACATCAGCGCCCTTAGTCTTGCCGCCCTGAACGTATCTCAGATCAAAACCCCAAAGTTTTCTGGCACTCCCCGCAATGTGTATCTACTTGCATTTTATACGCTGGGAATAAGCTGTATTTATGGCTGGAAACTTTTATAGCAGACATCAGAGTCGGCGTCCCATGGCGCCGGCAGTTATTTTTTCAAAGAGCTAAATATCACATGATTGTATATACCTTAGGTACGTTTGATTTGTTGCATGTAGGACACATTGCTTTACTGGAATATTGTAAATCACTAGGTGATGTTCTGGCCGTTGGTGTTGCGTCGGATCGAGTTGTGAACTCCTACAAACCCAACGTCCCTGTTATTCCTCTCGAGGAGCGAATGGAAATGCTCAGAGCATTGCGTTGCGTTGATATTGTTCGCCCCTACTATGAGCTTGAATACGTCTCTGGCTGCAAGGCATTGAATGCCGATATTTTCGTTGTTGGTGAAGATTGGGGAATGAAGCCCCACAATATTGCGGTAGAGTCTTATCTGAAATCGGAGGGCAAGCAAATTAATCAAGTGCTTTATAATCCGCGCACTTCATCAACTAGAATAAAGGAACATGTCAGGGCTCAATCTAATAAGGGAAATAATTTTAGGCTTGCCGCCGTCTAGCAACAAAATTCCCGAAATTAAGTCTACCGCCCCCAATCATTCATACGGTTGGATTGGGTGCTTGAAAATCACCTCGCTTAGCGATACGGTCACCAGCCGGTTGCCCGGAAACTCCAGGCTGGCTGTAATATAGGCTGACTCAGCCACCCACTTCAACAGGTTGTCCCCGAACAGGAAACCCTGGTCATTGAGAAATTCGGGAAGTACAATTTTGCGATGCTACACGGTGAATGCCTTCTATCGATATAACGTCGGGAGTGAGTGTAACAGTAAGGTATAAACCACCAAGGTAAAAACATGAACGAACAAATCACAGAAGATCTTGATAGGCATCCTATAACACAAAGCGTGGCGCTAGCCGATTCTGTACCCATTATTGACTTTCAAATGCTGGCTGACGGTATAGCGACAGACCAAGTGGTATTAGAGATTGCTGAAGCCTGCAGAGATTGGGGCTTTTTCCAGATCGTGAACCATAATGTTTCAGATGATCTAATTCAAAACGTATTGAAGTGCACGCGACATTTCTTTGAATTGCCAGTTGACGTAAAGGAATCCATATTACGTAGCAAAGATAACCCCTGGGGTTACTACAATAACGAGCTGACAAAAAATCAGAGGGACAAGAAAGAGGTGTTCGATTTCACCCGTCCTGGAGTTGACGATATCTATAGGGCAGAGAATCGTTGGTTATCTGATGAGCAAGAATTTAAGTCTGTAATGCTCGAGTACTACAGAGCCTGCTCACTACTTTCGATGCAATTGCTGCAAACATTTTGTCGTGGACTGAACTTACCCGCGAACTTTATGCATAAAGACTTTGAGAATAATCATACGGGGTTTATCCGTCTTAATTACTATCCCACTGAAGACCCATTGGCGGGCTCGAAACGTAAACCGGAGTCTGAAGCCGGCTACGGTATTCATCACCATACAGATGCAGGAGCCCTTACTATCTTGCTGCAGGACGGCGTAGGCGGTTTGCAGGTTCATAAAGATGGCTCTTGGTATGATATCCAGCCCATTGAAGGATCATTTGTGGTTAACATCGGGGATATGATGCAGGTTTGGTCAAATGATACCTACAAGGCAGCAGTGCATCGCGTGCAGGCAATGACAAACTCCAAGCGCTATAGCGTCCCATTTTTTTTGAACCCCGCAGCTAACGCGCAAATTAGCCCATTACCTACTGTTATTACTGACGAACAACCAAATCGTTATAGTCCGATTGACTGGGCAGTGTTTCGTGGAAAACGCTCAGAGGGCGACTACGCCGATTACGGTACGGAAATACAGATCTCCCAATATAGATTATAAACGAAGTGTCTTTGCGAGGCAGGTTGGGGAGTATCTGCGGAGGAATTTGAGGAATTATTTTGTGGCCGCGAACGAGCGCATGGCCACCGCCCTACACCGCCCAGGCAGGAGACGGCGCAGGATTAACCTTGGTGCAAAATGGCACGGTGACACCGGCTTTTGGCAAAAAAAGTGTGCGCCTGAAAGCTTACTCTGTGGTGTCTGTTGAGGGACTAGGGGCCATCATCGAGGTTCTGTCAAATGGTTACCAGGTGGAGGAATGCCCCTAGCCAATGACCGAGCCGTCAGGACTTCCCTGCGCGACTCTCTACAAAACAAGCGTTATCAATGATGGGGGGGTTGGCAGCACACAACTCTTCAAAATTGGTCGTCCCCGCGGCACGTGCACTGGTTGAAATCGGTGCCGTTGCAGCACTTAGAAAAGTCTTCATGACGGGACTTTCCATTGCGTCGTAGACGGCCGAGATAACGGGTACCGTGCTTCGCTGGATGAACGCTGCGGCATATTCTTCCGGGATATCAGAAGCGAATACGACCGCCTGTAACGGCAGGCTCGACGATGTTGTCACACGGCAGCTGTCGGCGTTCACTGAAATTGTTGTACCCTCGTACATTGGGTGCGTGCCACACAGCAAGGTCCCGCAGCACGTAGACATCGCGGTGGTGTTGAACGCATCTGCCGTTAGCTTTGAGAACTCCAATAACGCTCGCGATGCTTCGTCGACAATAAGGGCGTTAGCGAAATACACCAAATCGATCCCACGTTCAAAGTTCGCCACCGCATCAGGCAGCGCATTGTCAGGGTTCTTGCTGGCAGAAATAAGGCCTCTTTGTCGGCAGTCGAAACACAGACATTCAACATGGGCGCGCACAGTAGGGTCGCACAAGGTAATTCGGCAGGCGCCACATCGGCATTCGAGAAAAGCGTCTGGCTCTGTCATGAAAAATTCTCCGCTCGGAAAGTAGGGTTAGCTCCCCCATACCTCTAGATTATCCGCTCTTTCCAACTGGCGATCCAGTGTGATGGAAAGAACCTCGGACATACCGCAGGCTTCCAGCATTTGCTCTACCGACGCCCTGCCCGTCTCGGCCAGGCCTGAAAAAATTGCCTGCACACGCTGCAGGAGGTAAAAGCGGTAGGGCTGGGCCACAGCACTAATGGTCTGCCCGCGCACCGTAAATTCGGCGTTACCGAGGGGCTCGGCCAGCCGACCTACGGCTGCTGCACCAGCCTCTGGTCGATGCTCCGCCAGCCAGCTATTGATACACTGGGCGGCAGCACGGGTCTCTGGAACGAAATCCTCCGCCAGTACCCGCAGCACTGCCAGCAGCGTGTCTGGCACCTCGTCATTGGCCAGGAAATCTGTGCCCGCTGTAAAATACTCCGGCACATCCTGGTCGGCGCGATTCATCCGTTCAACCCAGCGATAAACTCGTGTGGCACGCTGCTGCATCAAGCGCGCCGGATGGGGATCTCTTCCCAGGTGGGCATACATGGGTGCCAGCAGGCCGAAGTCACCAATACTGGGCTGCCAGCCCAGCAGGTAGGGGTACTGTTCAAAGTGGGCGTTGAGCGCATCGAGGTATTCCAAATACAGCTCTTCCACCAGCCCCTGAGACTGCTCATTGACACCGAACACCTGAGCCACATATCGCATGCGATCCATAAAGCGCTCGGTTTTTTCCTCCCGCTGCGGCGAATCACGCTGTGAGTGCAGGAAGTGGTAATGAATGAACGCTAGATTTTCTTCGGGGTAATTCCAGCGGTAGTGCATGGCAGGACGCAACAGCCCGTCGGTGCCAATCACGTCAAAGAGTGCGCTGATAATCTGCTGGCGCGGCCCAACCGGCTGACAGCGGCGGCCATTGGCGACTTCGAAGTGCTCTATGATTGCTGCACCATCGCGAATCACTTCTCCCCCGGGGGTCACCAATGTCGGTATGGTCGGTAACTTTCCCTTGGGCAGAACCTCGGCCTTGAAACTCTCGTGCCCGGTGGACAGCTCCTGAAACGGGATACCCTGCTTGATCAGGTAGGCACGTGCCCGTCCCGAATACAGAGAGTGAGTAATGGCATAGAGCCTGTGCTGTTCTGTCATAAGAGAAATTACCTTTTCATTTGCTAGACGCCAGCGCCGACGGGAGCGCCGCAACAACATCTCGCAGCAAGGCCTGTTTGTCAAAGCCCTCCTCGCCATTGAATGTCATACCTAACCGGACCACCACAAGTTCCAGCGAGGGAATAACGATCACGTACTGGCCATAATGTCCCTGGAAGGCGTAGGTGTCCTCGGGCATTCCGGGGAATAAATGATGGGGCGCAGATGCGTTAAGCCACAGTTGGGCACCGTATGCGCGCTTCTCCAAAGAGGCCTCCGAAGGCGTGGTGGCGTATTCCACCCAACCTTCAGGAAGAATATTCTCTCGGGCATGAACACCGTCGTTGAGGTACAGCAGGCCAAGCTTCATCCAGTCACGCCCAGAGGCGTACATGCTGGCACCGCCGATGTATGTACCGGAAGCGTCGGCCTGAAAAAAACTGTTGTGCATACCCAACTTGTCAAACAGATGGGTCTGAGCGAAGCGGAAGTACTCCTGATCGTCGGCAATCACATTGCGGGCAACTTCCTGCAGCAACACCGAGTGTACGGTCTGGTAATCCCAACTGTTTCCCGGCTCGCCCCGCAGCGGCGTTTGGGCCGCAAGCCCGGCCGCATCCGGCACCGAGTACAACATGGTGCTGAGCAGGTTGCGGGGGTCTGATTCCATCGCCTCCTGGTAATCGAAGCCCGCCGTCATCGTCAGCAGGTGATGCGTCGTGACCCGGCTGCGGCCATCATCGAGTTTGGACCAGCCATCGATCGGTGCAGGGGCATGAATATCGAGCCGGCCCTGCCCCACCAATATCCCTATTATCGTTGCACTTACGCTCTTGGTCATAGACATACCGCGCAAGGGGGTATCCCCATCAAAACCTTCGGCATAACGCTCAGCGATTAAATTGCCTTTATAGTGCACCAGCACCGCGCGGGTATTTTGCGCTTTATAAATGTCATCTGTACTTTCAGCAAAAGCGCTATCAATTACCGTATTAAGCTTCTCCCAATTGACGCCAGCTACATCCGCATTCACTGCGGGCCAGACGTTGGCAGGCAGCTGGGGTTCATTAAGCTCATCCACGGAGAGCGCGAGCACGTCTTCGAGCTTTTGCCCCGCCAGTATTGAGCAGCCCAGCCCTGAACGGTAGACAGCGCTCGTTGTGTAGCTCAAGGGGCCAATACGGGTAGTGGTTTCTATCGCGTTATCCATAACCCTGGATGTGCTGACTTCATTCTGCTTGGCGGAAAGATCCTGGGCCTCCACCTCGGCCTGGTCTCGCCCCAGAATCAGTACGTTGGTGCACAGGGTCTGCGAAACATAACCTGCGGCGATCGCCTGGATATCGCGCAAGTAGTTGACCCCGTATGCGCCAGCCGATAGCAAAATGACAATCGCAATAAGTACAGCTTTCTTACCCACTCTGAACTCTCCATTTGGCGTCCGGGATTTTTTCTAGCGTTTACTTAAAACGATAAGTCAAATCCAACGCTACCGTACGCGGTTGTTGCCGATTCTTAAACCACGAACCGGTAAAGAAACCAACGCCCGCACCATTTCCATAGGTAATCTCATCGGTCAGGTTTTTACCAATCAAAGCCACGACCCAGTTACCCTCATTGCTGGCAAGGGCTAGTCGTGAATTGATTTTGTAGTATGAATCCTGATAGTTTGGGCTGGTTTTCTCATTCAGTTCATCCTCATACAACACGTCCACGCTGGCTCTGAACAACATAGACTGACCCACCGGCAGGATCAGGTTGGTGATAAAGGTACCGGATATTTCTGGCGCCCTACCCGCCACCTCGCCCTTGAGATTGGTTGTGCCTGTGGCACCGCCGGTATAGCCTTCGCACCCCGCGCCAACTACCGCGGCAATATCCTGCGCACTTCCGCTGCCATCGCCCTGCAAGGTCTGTGCTGCTGTGCAAGGTGCGCCCGGGAAATCATCGTACTTGGAGTCGAGATAGGCCAGGGACAAACTAAAGTTCAAAAATGGTGCTGCGGCCCATCGTGCTTCGGCCTCTATACCCTGGCTGGTAGACTCCGCGGCATTGCCGACAACGAAGCCACTGTCAACGAATGTACTGACCTGTAGATCGGTCAACTCTGTGTAGAAGGCGGCGAGGTTCAACTCCGCAGCGCCGTCAAGCAAGGTCATTTTTGCACCTAGTTCTATGCTGTTGACCTCTTCATCGTCGTATTCGAAATCGTCGGGGACTTCACCTGGCGCCAAAGGCGCGGTTACCGTCGTTGCAGCATTAAAACCGCCTGTCTTGTAACCGCGCGCGATGCGCAGATAAGCCATGCCATTGTCGCTGTAGTCCCAGGCGAGGTTTGCCGAGTACGATAGGTTGTCACTGCTTCGATCGTCGCCCGTCTCAAAACCAACCCGCCCCACCAAACCTGTCACCACCGCGCGAGTGAATGGGTCCTGCAAGTCTTGCGTGGAATTGAAGTCCGTTAAGCGCAAGGACAAATCAGCATCTTTTTCGTCATGGGCGTAGCGCAAACCCGCTGTCAGCGTCCAGTCTTCCGCCATGTTCCAACTTAGCTGACCAAAGAGTGCCGCGGTCTCGGATTCCTGCTCGTAGGGAGCGGAAATCCCTGTTTGAACCGCTGGCACAGGTGATCCGGGGACGTTTACCGCCGATAGTGCTATCAGGTTGAGATCGGTGACGATCAGAGAATCAAGTTCCTGACTTTCGAAGTAAGCGCCCACGATGTAATCGAGCGTCTCACCGCCAGGGGACGACAAGCGGAATTCCTGACTGATTTGTTCAAAGTCCTCGTCGGGACGCTGCTCAAGGAACAGTATATTACTAAAGTCACCATCGACTACCGTTGTGGTTTCGTATTCGCTGTAACTCGTCAATGAGGTCAATGTATGTTTGCCTAAATCCCAATCCACTTGAACGGTTGCATTGAATGACTCTAGATCGGCGCCCTCGGGCCGAAAACTGTTGGATGTGTTCTTGTCGTCGAAACGCGCGTCCTCCAACGGTGTGAGTACATCCGTGTGTTTAATCAGGCCACGAAAGTTGCCGTCAATATTAGTGAGCTGGCCATTGCCGCCAGTGCGCTCCACCTCCGAGTACTCCACTTTACCGTACACCTGGAGGTTGTCGGTGGCATCAAACATCAGGCTGCCGCGAAGCCCCAAGCTTTCTACCTCGGGCTCTTCGGTATTTCTGTCCAGGTTATCCATATAACCACCAGAGTCCAGATATTTGGCGGCAAGGCGTCCGCTTAATCGATCAGTGAGTGGGCCTGACACCATGCCATTGTATTCCTGGCTGTCATACTCAAATTCATGCTGCGCTCGCAACTCAGCTTCAAACTCATTCGTAGGCCTGGCTGAGTTTATTATCATGGCACCCGCCACGGTATTCTTACCAAATAGCGCGCCTTGCGGGCCCTTCAATACTTCCACTGAAGCGACGTCGAGAAAAGGCACCAGATACTGTTGCGATCGCCCGGTATAAACGCCGTCTATAAACATACCCACAGATTGCTCAAACGCGACGTTATTGCCCGAGCCAATACCGCGAATAAAGATTTGAGCAGGGCTGCCGCCGCCAGGACTGATGAAAAGGTTAAAGTTTGGGACGTAAGACGAAAGGTCTTCCATACCTTGAATGCCCGCTTCAACAATTTTTTCGCCGCTGATCGCTGTCACTGCTATTGGCACGTCCTGCAAACTCTCGGTGCGCTTTTGTGCCGTGACTACGACTTCTTCCAGCACCAGAGCCTGCGCGCCAGCTTGCGCCGCCCATGTGGTCACTGCGATGCCCGCGACAGTTTTTACCGCCAGTGCCAGGGTGTTTCTCCTGCGGTTTATTGAAATCATGCGTCGATTACCTCGAGTTTATTAGATGTTATGCGAAGCTCAATTTACGTATTTCTGCGATCCGGCTATTTATATGACACATATTATGCCGTTTGTTTTCCCATTTCAACATTAAAGACAGTAACAATGCCATATATTCAAATCTACCCTGACTGGCACGCAATACTTGTATAATTGCGTAATCCAGCTGGTCAGGTTGTACCAGAGACGCAGCATCAGTCTCGAATTGTCCGGATCCGGGTGATCAACAAAACTGGAAATCATCATCCGCGAAGGACAGACCAGCGGCGAGTTCAATAAGAGTTGGAAGCCGGAGGTCGTTGCGGTAAGTCTGGTTGGCTCCTGGCTTATGATGCCGCTGGCGGCACAATCGCCCACTTTTCCGAAGAAGCCACATAACGAGCTGATGAAACTTATACTCACAGGCCTGAAAAACTAACGGCGAGCATGGCCACCCGGATGCCACGCTATAGGAACTCGGCTACACCGGCCCGTTACAAAATATAATGATCCCCAGCCGCCCGAATCGTAATGTCGCCGATCGAAACTCCCCAGGGCTGATTAATTGTGTAGATAATAGATTCTGCAATATGTTCTGGATCCATAATTTGATAGGAGATACTGCCTGGATCATGGGCTTCGGCTGGGCTCTCTCCCTGCATAAACGCCTGAATAAGCGTGCCAAATTCCGCGATATTATGACCGACACTACCACCAGCCGCCGCGGGATTAATGACACCGGCACTAAGTCCGGTACCCAGAACTGCTGTAGGTTTAACGATAGTCACTTTGATTTTGCCCCGGGTTTCAACGCGCAGAGACTCGGAAAAATAGTTGACCGCAGCCTTGGTAGCGCCATAAACAGCCGATCCCACCATAGGGTGATTACCATAAATTGACGAGATGTTAATCACATGGCCGCAGCCTTGCGCCATCATCTGGTCGTAAACAGCGGCTGTTCCATTGACGACTCCTTTAAAATTGATATCGATACACTGATGCCATTTCGGTAGCGCCACTTCGTGATCGCTCACATACGACAAGGGCATGACGCCGGCGTTATTAATCAGTACATCAATCGAGCCGAAGGCGTCTGTGGCCGATTTAGCAACTGCGCTCATCTGCTGTGCATCGACTACGTCGGCGGCGACAGACTGTGCCTCGCCCCCAGCGGCACGAATCGAAGCCGCAACGGCCTCTGCAGCACCGACATCAATGTCGGCACAGGTTATCTTCGCGCCCAACGCCGCTGCCTTTTGACTTACCAGAGCGCCAAAACCACCACCGGCTCCGGTTATGATGATGGACTTTCCCTCTACATGATTTTTCAACTTATCTGCATCCTATTAGATTTTCACTACACCCCAAAGTAGAGCGCGCTCAAGCGTTCAGTGCCCGGGCGCGCAATACCTTGCTGCGATTGTCTTCGCCATCATGACTCCAGCCCGGGGCATAAAAAATGTACTTCAACTTGTCTTGCCAGCGCTGCGCTCTGCGAACATCTTGCCAGATAGCACTATATTCATGTGTGGCGACATCCCAGGGGTGATAGGAAGTAATGTTTTTAGTTAGACCGTAACGGGGAGGATCATCCGGGTGCTCCTCGGAGAACGAACCAAACAACTTGTCCCAGATGATAAACACACCCGCGTGATTGCAATCGAGGTAACGCAAATTGGAGGCATGATGCACCCGGTGATGTGATGGTGTATTGAACCATCGTTCAATGGGTCTGGGCAGGCGATCAACAAGCTCGGTATGCACCCAGAACTGATAGAACAGGTTGAAGCTCATCATCATGAATATCATCAGCGCATCAAAGCCCAACAGGGGCAGCGGAATCCAAAACAGGTATTTGTGAAAGCGTTCACCGACGCCCTGTCGTAGCGCCGTAGCGTAATTCATCTTAATCGCTGAGTGGTGGCTAACATGACCGGCCCAGAAGATGCGCACCTGATGGTTCATCCGGTGCATCCAGTAATAAATAAAATCATCTAATACAAACAGTAAAACCCAGGCCCACCACTGCCGCTGCACAACGTCTTTTAAGGGCGACAAGTCATGCAAAAAATAGATCAACACGAAAAAGGAAAATTTCGGTATCAGGTCGACTACAATCACATAAACCATCATCCACAATGATGCTCGCGTATCTTTTGGTTCATATAAATTGAGGTTGTTTTTTTTGTTATAGAAATACTCCAGGGCAAAAGCCAGCAGGAATATAACTGCAAACCAATAAATCAGGTCGTCATTGCTAAAGTCATTCGTGATGTCTTGCCAGTTCATACAGGTTTCGCCTTGGACTATTTGGCGTATAGAGCTTTCTTCATACGCTTGATTATTTCCTCCAGCGTAGCACGGCTGCAGGCGAAGTTCAGTCGCAGATAATCCGAATCACCCATTGGCGAACCGTCCGACAGAGCCACACCGTGCGCCAAAAAATGCTCGAAGGCATTATCCAGCTTCAACTCGGATACATTAATCCAAGCCAGGAACGTTGCTTCCACGTGGGCCATGGACAGACCAATCATCGACGCGATCTCGCGCTCAAGATAATCCCGATTTGCTCTGAGATATTCAAGCAATTGTGCCAACCACTCCCCACCATCGCGATAGGCAGCCAGCGCAGCGGTACAAGCCAGAGCGCTAGGGTACACCGACAAACCGTGAATTTTTTCTTCAAACGATTTACGCAATGCAGGATTGGGGATAATTGCAATCGCAAAACCACCTATACCCGGCAGGTTGAAGGTTTTACTAGGGGACACCAAGGTTATGGAATTTTGCTCGATGTCAGCTGACAAACTGGCAATGGGAATATGCGGTTTGTCTGTGTCGAGCAAAAGGTCGGCGTGAATTTCATCAGAGCAGATCATAAGGCCGTGCTCAACGCAGATATCTGCCACCGATTGGAGTTCACTACGCGTCAATATTCGGCCCACCGGATTGTGAGGATTACACAACAGAAAGCTGCTTGCCCCCTCGCCCGCCAATGTTCGCAATTCATCCAGGTTCATCTCCCAGCGCCCGTCTACCAGACGATTCCCAACCACGGCCAATTCCCGCTCCGAACACTCTGGAGCATCAAACATGTAGTGATAATTCGGGCTCTGGGCAATGACTGAGTCACCCTCTTTTCCGGTCGCCCTGACAGCGCCAAACAGGCCAGGTACCACACCGGGCAAAAACACAAACCAGCTCGATTCTAGACGCCACTGATACAGGCGCCAAAAGCGCTCAACAAGTAAGGAGACCAGTTCGTCGGGAGGATCAGAATAGCCCAGTGCGGCGCCACACAAACGCGTATTGACCGCATCGAGCACTTCCGGTGGGGACAAAAAATCCATATCCGCCACCCAGGCGCCAATCACATCCTGCGCTGGGTCTGCGAATCGATTCCACTTGAAACTGTCCCCGCCACGTCGGTCGGGTGCCGAATCAAAATCGATTTTTTGCTTTTGCGTAATGCTCACGTTAACTCCTGGTCGCGGTAAGGCCTGCGCACTGCACTAACGGCGCACCCATCGACTGGTTTCGCTATAATCGTGGATAGGCTCACCGGCACCAAGCCAGCCACCAAAGCCAGGGCCGAGCTGCGCTACATTGCTATAACCCATATCTTGTAGCGCTTTAACCGCATAGACAGAACGACCGCCGCCAGCACAAAATACAATCGTGCGTTTGTGCTCGCCAAAGTAATCGCGCGCATAGGGGCTGGCAGGGTCGGCCCAGAATTCCAGCATTCCGCGAGGCACATGTTTTGACCCAGGAATCGTGCCTTTATCAACCAGTTCCTGCATTTCCCGCAGGTCCAGCAGCAAAAGCTCATCGTTTTCAGCAAGCTCGCGTTTTACGTCCTCTACGTCGAGGTTTTCAATGGTTTGTGCCAGCTCCAGCACATGTTCGAATACATTTCTTATGGGCACGTTGACGCTCCTAATCTCGGGGATGCCTGATAGTAGCACCGAGAATAGTCCTATGATCAACTGCTAGTTTGTATATTTACGCAATATTCCTATGCCAGAACCCGATCGATTGCCTCAAGGCATTCAGCCTCAGTCAGCAGCGGTGCGTACCCGCAGTCCTCCATATACGTGCAGTGCATGGCAGAATGATTGGTTTGTGGACAATCTTATTGTCGAAAGATAGTCTTGTTGATCCTGCAAACAAGAGTTGTTTCGCCATGGATTCTTCAAAAATAATTCCCGCCAACCTCTACGGCTCCAGCATTTCCTACTTTACTGGCAAGCTGGAGAATTATTTTCGAATAAAAGGCCTGCCCTACGAACTTCGAGCGCTGACCTCAAAGCGACATGCCTCGATAATGGAAAAGGTCGGCTCAACTCAAATGCCTGCGCTGGAACTGGCGGACGGCCGCTGGATGAGCGACAGCACACCCATCATTCAATGGTTTGAAGAGCAATACCCTGCCACTGGAGTGATTCCTATCGATCCGCTACAACGCTTCTTCAGCTTACTGCTAGAGGACTATGCCGATGAGTGGTTGTGGCGCCCGGCCATGCATTTTCGCTGGTTCTACGATCGCGGGGCCCGCTTCGCCAGCACCCAGTTGGCCGAGGAGCTTATGTCGGAAATGCCCTTGCCAGGGTTTATAAAACGCAGGATGCTCATCTACAGGCAGCGAAATGGTTACACCCGAGGTGACGGCATCACGCCTAATCAGGTACCAGGTGTAGAGGCAATTTACTTCCGCACCCTGGATCAACTAGAAGCTATTTTTCAGAAGCGACCTTTTCTCTTGGGTGAGAATCCAAGCCTGGCCGACATAGGATTTTCTGGGCCTTTTTTCCGGCACTTTGCGTTAGATCCGGTACCCGCCGAGCTAATGCGGCAGCGCGCACCGGCGGTCTATGAGTGGACCGCCCGCCTATGGAACGCAAAACTCGAAGAGGGTGTTGGCACGCAACTGGAGGGTATTCCTGCCGATTGGGGGCCGATTCTCGATGAGATTGGCAGCAACTACCTGCCTTATCTTTGCGGCAATATAGAAGCCTTGATCGCCGGCCAAAAGAAATTCGATGTGGAGGTTGATGGAGTGCAATATACCCAGGCCCGCTGGTCAAAATATCGCGTGTGGTGCTTAAAACAAATCCGTGCTCGCTTTGAAGCGCTGGATACCGCCAATCAGGAACAGGCTAAAGCACTGCTAGAAAAACATGGCTGCTGGGAACCCATGTGGCGCCACGCCGACCTGCCGATCGATGAAAATGTCTGTAAGCAGCTGCCCTTTTATGTCGATGAAAAGATGATCGATGTATACGAGTAACTCGGCCAATAAGTAAAAAGGCGTGACGTGACCGTAAATAGCTACTGCCGCTTCGCCAGTTGACGCTGAATCTCCCTGGCAAATAACCACAATCTGTCCTGGCCCCACAGCGCCAACAACTGTTCACCATTCTCGTCGAGCAATCGGAAACTCGGCACACCCCACAGACCCGCGTCATACATGGCCTGACGATTTGACTCCACCAGTTCTTCCCAACCAGGCTGGCCCAAAACGCTCTTGGCCTGCGACCAATCCAGGCCGGCGTTTTCAACTACCGTTTTCAGGCCTTTGTCGTTATTGGTGTTGATACCCTCGGCAAATGCCGCCTTGAGAAAACACGACAGCAGCGCCACCCCTTTGCCCTGTTCTTCTGCCCAGGAATAGAGCGAATAACAACGACGGGCCGGCTCGCCAATGGGATCGTAAAAATTACCGTAGGAAACCCCGGCCTCGCGCGCTTCACGTGCCGTATCGAGAAATATATACATACCCTTTTGGCGAGTGGCAGGCACACCGCGCATCACCATGGGCAATACCGGGCGCACCACAAGATTCACACCGGTATCTGCGGCGAGCTTTACCGTGCGATCAAATACTATCGATGTATAGGGACTGCGCAGCGACGGATACACCTCCAGGGTGAGGCTGCCATTGTCCTTTAATTCACCTGCCTCTAAGGCGGGCCGCGGCACTAGCAGATTCTGCCCTGCCTGAGCATCTATTCCCAATTCGCCGAGACGCTTCTCCAGATGATAGAGCCGGTCGACTCCCCAGTACCATTCCTGCCCGTAGTAGAACATTGCTCCCGAGTAATGTCGCAACGCTTCGCGGCGCTGCGTACCGGCCTCGACCTTGGCATCTACCTGTTCAGCAGTGGCAGTGCCGTGCTGCTGCGCTAACGCCTCAAGCGTTGTTTCATCTCCCGCCCAAAGTGCCTTCCCCACCTCTGTGACGCAGCCAATAAAACCTGCTGAGTCCTGTGCCGCCAAAATGCTGGCGCCGAGCTTGACCAATCTATCGTCTGGCGCTTCATTGTGGCGGGGAAATTCCAGGCCGTAATCGGGGGCAACGTGAAATGCATCGTAACGAGATAACTTCAGCAACAGTTCCGGTTCGGCACTATTTTTACCCAGCGGGCCAGTCACAAGATGACAAACAAGTTCTATGTCATAACGCGCCGCCAAAGATTCAAGCACCTGTGCTGCAAGGTGACTATAACCATCATCTAACTGATGGAAATACTCCACCACATGGGCCTGGCCGGTTTTTGCTCTTTGCTTTTCAAACTTCGCCCGCTTTTTTGCCAGACGTTCGGGTCTGGATATTCGGCTCATCATGGTAGATGTCATCCAACGCAAAATCGGCGATGGATCCATTGTTGCCGCCCCGCCCTGCTCCTGAAATTTTTCAGCCATAGATGATTTTCACTAGTAGAGGTTATACCAAAAATTAAGCTGGGATTAGACGCTGCAGCATCGTGACAATGATCTCTACAGACTGATTTTTGCTAAGCCCCTGATGCTCTCTCAACCTAAGCCACATCTCCGCGGAAGCTACCGCGTCTACCGCCTCACGCTCAGGTTTGGACAGAGCTTTCAACTCCGGCAGCCAATCATTGAGATCCTTGCGTAAACCGCGCTGGTAGCGCGCATAATTCTTACGCAAAATTTCATACCGCCATCTCTGGGCGGCCGCCATTAGAATGGCATTCTTTTGAGCTTCGTAACCATCGGCGTGACGTTCAACTGCGTGCAGTATGCGCTCCTGAAGCGTTCCGTCGCGGTCTCCACCGGTAAAAAGAGCCTCTACGCGCTCCCGGCCCTCTATATCGACCGTTGCGAACAGGCTTTCCATGTCGGCAAAATGCCGAAAGAAAGAACGAATACCCACACCAGCACGCTCCGAAATTTGCTGTGCAGTCGGCACCAGCACACCCTCTTCAATCAGTGCTGCTCCAGCGTCCAGAATGGCCTGGCGGCTGCGCTCACTGCGCTGCCGACGCCCATCGGGAACAGCTTGTGCTTCTGATGTTTCTATTGCATCTGTTATATTGCTCAAGATATTCCCCAAGGTTTCGGGTTGCTACAATCAATACGATATTAGCATAAGGCCTTGCGTAGCTGAACATATAATGACAGCATATATGCCATTTATTTATACCATGGAACATCCAATATGAATTACGAAGTAGACAACAATATAGCAACCCTTACCTTTGATGACGGCAAGGCAAACGTTGTGGGACAGCAGTTTCTTGATGACATCAATGCGGGACTGGACCGCGCAGAAGCCGAGCAGGCAGGTGCGGTTATCCTGCGTGGCCGAGAAGGGATGTTTTCAGCGGGTTTTGATCTGGGCGAATTCAAAAAGGGCCCCGAGGAAGGCATGGCAATGGTAGGCAGGGGCTTCAAACTGCTCATTCGCCTGTATAGCTTCCCACTGCCACTGGTGGCAGCATGCACCGGGCACGGCATCGCCATGGGCGCCTTTATCATCATGGCCTGCGATTCACGCATAGGCCTGCAGGGAAACTACAAAATGAGCTTGCCCGAAACCGCGATAGGAATGGAGATGCACCCTTTACTGGTGGAACTCACGATGTCGCGAATAGCCAAGCAACACATAACCCGGGTGGCCCTGCAATCTGAAGTCTACAACCCGGATACGGCAGTTACCGCTGGTTTTACCGATGAAGCGGTTGATACTGAGCAGTTTAGTGCCCGTACGATGGAAGTTGCCCAGCAACTGGCCAAACTACCCCAGGGACAATATGCGAAGAATAAGCTATTGATTCGCGCCAACACCCTGAAAGCAATGTCTGACAGGATCTAATAAGAGCCTTCAGCTTGCCGCCATCATCGAAGCCAACCTGTCATTGATGATCTGCTCGGCATCGGACATGATATTACTCACCAGCTCTTCGCAGGTAGGAATATCATTGATCAGACCGCCGCACATGCCGACAGTGACCATACCCGCTTCGATATCACCGGTACTCCAGGCCTTTTCCTGATTCGCGCCTGATACCAGATGGTGTACCTGACCAAAGTCTCCCCCGGAAGTCTCTATTTCGACAACCTCGTCAGCGATACCATTGCGATAAACCCGTGCGGTGTTTTTGTAGGTACGGAAAATCAAGCGGGTCTGGTTCTCATCCATCTCCACGATTTTCTGCTTAATACCCTCGTGAATAGGCGCTTCCTGGGTCACCATAAAACGTGTGCCCATGTTGATACCCTCAGCGCCCAGGGCTAAAGCGGCTGCCAGCCCCCGGCCGTCTGCGATACCACCTGACGCGATTACAGGAATCTTCAGTGCCGAAGCCGCCGCAGGGAACAACACCAGGCCACCCACATCCTGCTCGCCGGGGTGCCCGGCGCACTCAAACCCATCGATACTAACGGCCGCCACACCGATACGCTCTGCCTTCAGCGCGTGACGCACTGCCACACACTTATGAATCACCTTGATGCCGTGTTCGTTAAACTTCTCCATAAACGGCTCAGGGCTACGTCCGGCTGTCTCAACAATCTTCACGCCGCTATCACAAATAATATCCACGTATTCATCGTAGTTAATATCAGACACCACCACGCCCACGGTCAAGTTCACCGCAAAAGGCTTGTCGGTCAAAGACTGGCATTTTTCGATTTCAGCCTTGAGTAACTCTGGTGTAGGCAGGGTTAGTGCGGTCATTACACCCAATGCACCGGCGTTAGATGCCGCAGCGGCCAATTCCGCCGTGCCAACACGCATCATGCCACCACAGATTATTGGGGTTTCAATGCCAAGTAGTTCGGTAAGTCTGGTTTTCATCGAATGGGATTCCTGATTGACTAGTGAAGTAAATCTATCGGCTTATCAGAGATAATCAATAGCGGCACAATTTATGCCATTATTATTCACCTGTCTACAGTCCCTTGAGAATAGTGGAGACGGGAATCAGGCAGCGGCAACTCCTTAGCCTATAAGCGTACCCCACCGGCATCACGGCCTTCCGAATCCGGCGGGATGCCATTTTTGACATCAATACATTAGATATTGCTAATTTAGATTATTCTAATGTAATATACTTCTAATCAATCAATACAGGCTATTTTTGACCATGGTATTAAACGACGAGCTGAAAGAGCATGCCTCTGAAGCCGCGAGAATGTTGAAATCATTGTCAAACGAGAACCGCTTGATGATTCTCTGTTCGCTTATTGAAGGTGAATTAAGTGTGAGCGAACTAAACCTGCGAATTCCCCTGAGTCAGTCCGCCCTATCGCAGCACCTGGGTTACTTGAGAGGGCAAGACCTGGTCGCTACACGCCGGGAATCCCAGACCATTTACTACCAGCTCAAGGGCGATAAGGCCATTCAGATCATTCAGGTGCTGCAAACCATTTATTGCCCCTAAGGAGAGGTATCCTAATGAACACTATTTCTACGCTCCAATTCAAAAAATTATTCAGTGAAAACGACAAGCTCACCGTTATTGATGTGCGCTCTCCCGTTGAGTTCAAGGCCCGGTCACTTGCGGGGGCAACCAACATCCCATTGGATGTACTGAGCTTCGAGCTCGTTGAAAGCCATGTTAATGATCACGCCGCACCCAACCAGCCTATCTATTTGATGTGCAAAGGTGGCCACCGCGCAAAACTGGCCAGCGAGAAGCTGCCGCAGCTGAACCAACAGCTTGTGTGTATAGAAGGCGGCATGGATGCACTGGACCAAGGCGACAGCTTGCCCTTCCATGAAGACCCGGCAGGCGGACTAAGCCTGGAGCGTCAGGTCAGGATTGCAGCAGGAAGCCTGGTACTGCTAGGGGTTTTACTAGGCAGTATCATTCATCCAAGCGCCTATTTTCTCTCCGGATTTGTCGGCGCAGGACTAGTATTCGCAGGTATCACCAACTGGTGCGGCATGGGTTTGTTGCTAGCCAAAATGCCGTGGAACAAAGCCTAGGAGGCCATGATGAGCAGCCCATTAATCATCGATTATTATTCTGATGTTTTATGCGTTTGGGCGTGGATTGCCCAGCGCCGAATCACAGAAATAGAAGAACAGTGGGGAGACAAAATTCAATTGCGCCACCGCTACATGAATTTGTTTGGCGATACCTCAACACGCATGCAACAGCAGTGGGCCGAACGAGGTGGTTATGAGGGATTCGGCCAACATGTGCTTGAATCTGCCGCACCCTATGATAAGGCGCCGGTAGCCGATGCCATCTGGCAGCATGTTCGCCCGTCGACTTCTGCCAACGCGCACCTTGTGGTGAAAGCCGCGAGCCTCGCCTTTGGAGAGGCACAATCAGCTGTTCTTGCTACCGAATTAAGAAAAGCCTTTTTCGTGGACACAGTAAATATTGGCGAGCTTCCAGAAGTATTGAAGATTGCCGGCAAGATAGACATAGACCCGGCTTGCCTTCGCACACTGCTTGAGAATGGGGAGGCCATGGCGGCATTAATGTCGGACTATAAACTCGCCCTGGACAACAATGTGAAAGGCAGCCCTACCTGGATAATGAACAACGGTCGCCAGGTACTTTATGGTAATGTTGGCTACCGAATTTTGCACGCCAACATCGAAGAAATATTGAACCATCCCGAGCAGGAAGCAAGCTGGTGCTAACAAAAAACACATCCGAGCCGATACTGTCCCTGTGCTGGGGCAGCATGGAAGGCGTAGACCTGGAGACTTTCGTAGCGGTGGCCGCCAATGCCGGTTTTCAGGCGGTCACACTGAACTCTGCGTACTATGCAGAGGCCTTGCGAAAAGGCTACAAGGACAACGATGTTAGCCAGCTTCTAATTGACCACGGCTTAACCGTCAGCAACATAGATCCCTTATTCAACTGGTTGCCCAGCTCAGTGCGTCTCGATGAAAGCGACCCAATAAGCCTGTGTACCCAGGCCAGTATGGAAGAAGTATTCCACCTGGCTCACGTTGCCGGAACCGATATCGTCAACGCGCCAATCGGTTTGGCAAACCCGGATTCAGAACAACAAATTATCGACTGCTTCGCCACGCTTTGTGAGCGCGCCAAGCTCGAACAACTTCGTGTCAGTCTTGAATTCATGCCCTTCAATCAAGTCGCAAACCTTGCCACTGCAGTGCGCATTGTGGAGCAAGCTGGCTGCGACAACGGAGGTATTATGTTCGACTGCTGGCACCATCATCGCAGTGGTGGCAAACCCGAAGACATACTTGGCGTACCGGGCGAAAAAATTATCGCGATGCAACTCGATGACGCGATGGTGCAACCGATGGACGATATCGTTGAAGAGACATTAAATCATCGGCTGTTACCAGGAGAGGGTTGTATTAATCTCGTGGAGACACTTCGGGCGCTGAGAAGTTCTGGCGCGAAAGTTATCTATGACGTAGAGGTTTTCAAGGCGACACTGCGAACCGAGGCCCCTGAAAAACGCGCGCAGCTAATGTTTGACGCAGCTTCGGCTATTATCCGACAAATGTAGCCGCCAATGCACCAACCCCAAGCCCTTACCGCACATCACCGGCGTCGACTTCGTCATCTACATCGGACTGATTGAAACTGCGCGGAAATTGTTGAGCGATTTTATAGAAGCGCTTTTACTTGTCGACTACCATTCTATGACTGTGGTCCCTGCTCCAAGACAAAATTCACCGCCTGCTCTACAACGTACTCTGGCGCGGCATGTTCGTCAGCGTCATTGGCGATAACCTTGTCGAAATAGCTCGAGGTCAGGTTGCGATACCGGTAACGGTTGTAGCCAAAACGTTGTTTTTTCTTGGTTCGAACGTCGTCCAGATATACCGTCGAGTGATAGGGCATATAGGTCGAGCGCAACCCTGACTCCTGAACATAGGAGGACGCACCATAATATTTGTTGTGCAGGAATAGGTCATTCCACCCCACTTTCCAAAAGCCCTTACTGCCGTCACTCAGCGCAATGGCCAGGGTATTCATCGGACGATTTACCCTTTTTTTGAATTTGCGTTTGGACTCGACCCGCCGCAACCATCCGTAATGTTTCTTGTACTCGGGATCACCGTTGTGCATTTGGTGGGCGGCTTCAAAGTCTATGGCAAGCGTCGCCAGGTCTACCGCCCAGTTACTGAGATAGACACCCCAGTGGGGGGAATCCAGGGACACATAGGTATCGACCCCCATGCCGTCTCGCTCCTGCACAAACATCGTACGGGTGACGATACCGCCCATGGAGCCGCCGATTACCGCCAGGTGATAGTCCGGCTCGGCCTGGGTATCCAGGTACTCAATAAAGCGCGCCAGATTGTCGGCGTTCGCCTTCATGTCCATCGCCCCATCAACGTAATCAAAAAGCACTATATCCCAGCCCAGCGGACCCAGGACCGAGATGAGTGGTTCGAAATCATCCACCAGGTCGTCAGTAGGGAGGGAGTTATTACTGGTGTCGAAGCCGGGGACGATTAACAGGACTTTATCCAGCTTGTCATGGACAGCCCAGGCAGACAGATAACCCGGATGCCCATTGACTTCAGGCTGATCGTAAAGAACGGTCTGGGTTTCAGCGCGAATACCTGAGGCGAAGCACATGGAGAGGCATAGTAACAGGGAGAATAAGCGCATGGTCTGAGAGCCTTTTTGGCCTTACTGCGGGCGCGGGATATTATAGACCTCAATACAAAAATCAAGGAATTTATTACCAATTCCAACAACGGGGGAAAAACATATCATCCTGGGGAAATAGCGCAACGGTTATCTTTTAGCACACACGTGCATGGCACTTTCACAAAAGATCAAAGAAGTTTTCAAGGATTCGCTACGAACCGAGCCCCTGAAAAACGCGCGCAGCTTATGTTCGACTCCGCTTCGGCTATTACCCGACAATTGTAACCAGCTGGCCGAACGCTCGCCAAAGGAAATGTTATTCGATGGCGGCAGACACCTGGTATCCGCCAACCCTTATCACCCGCCACCCTAACCGCAGTCTACTCTTCCTCTCCCTCTCGCATCACGGGCGAAGAATGCGCTTCGTGGGGCATTGCGTATCACATATGACATTTTTTGCTCCTCTGTATCAACGCCCCCAGCGGGCTAAAACCATTAGCCCCTATTTCTCTCTATAGCAAATCTGTCAACGTAACACCGACACCGATCCGGTTGGTCCTCACGTCATAATCAATAAGGCTTTCGCCATAGCCATTGAAGTACTGAACATAACCCCGGAATCGATTCGACAGAGGGAAAGTCCAGTCCACTTGAATAGAGCCCTTGTTGTCACTGCTCAGGTTGTTGCGAAGTACCAATCCCAACTGGTGTTCCTGTAGCTTCCAAACTGTTTGCAGATCACCGTAACCCATGTATTTGTACATGTTCGGGTTGTCGTCATCCTCCTCATCTTCTGGCAGGCGGTACCAGCCGCGCGCAAGCACGGAGAAGTTATTGCGCTCAAAAAGCGCAGTGCCGATGATCCGGTTCCAACTGCGAGAGAGTAATTCCCCCCGCCCATTCGACTGATGATTTAGCGATACTCCAAGCATCGTGTTGGTAAAGCCAAAAACCTCCCAGTTATTTTCTTTAGTCAGGATAAGTTCGGGCTGATAGTTGGTTTCCCGAAAGGGCGCGGACTCATCCGAGTTGTATACCTGCCACCAGTTCTCCTGCGTATAGGCTCCCCAGAGATTGGTGCCCTCGCCCAGCGGATCTCTCCAGATCAGTGCCTTGAAGCTGATCTGAAATTTGGCCTCTATGTCATCCATTTCCGCGTCTGGAAAAATGTTGGTCCAGGGCTCTTCATTGATTTTGCTGTTATAGGTCACCGGCAAAATATAGTTGCGCCGGTGCGGCGTTATCGACCATTGCCGGTCGGCACTGGCCTCTTCCGCTGCAAACCTGTCTGCTACGAGCGAGTCGCTACCCTCGCTCTCCCCACCGGCTTCCGCCACAACAGGGGTATCGAGTAAAACGGTGCCGTCGTCCATGCCGGCGTGCCTATCGTAACAAGCCAAACGCGACTCATTTTCGGCAATGGTCATGCACTCCGCCAAACCTGATGCATTCGCGCTGGCGCCTAACAGACTTACAGTTGCAAGAAAAATGGACTGAACTGAACTTCGCTTCATATTTGTAGCCTTTTGTTCCCAAAGTTTTATGGGCAGAGCAGCCCCGGGCAGTTTTAGAATAATAAAGCCTCGAGGAGTGGGGTGCGATTTCTGGCGACACGGTGGCGACAAAAAAAGGGCTTACAATGTAAGCCCTAAAATTATATACAAATTTGGTCGGGTATGCAGGATTTGAACCTACGACCCCTTCACCCCCAGTGAAGTGCGCTACCAGACTGCGCTAATACCCGAAATTTTTTAAGGAACGAGACAATTAATTTTTGTCCCGTTTTGCCCCAAGATTGTAAGCAATGCTTGAGAGGGCGGCATTATACTCAATACCACCGTGGATACAAACTGGAATTAGGCGGGTTTCAGGACTTTTAGAACGTCTTCAAGTTCTTCGATGGTCTCGCGAATCACTGACTGCATCTCGACGGGCACTAAGCCATCGTCTTCGCCAACCATGCGCTGCCTGGCACCGCCAATGGTATAACCCTGATCGTAAAGCAAGGTTCTAATTTGGCGGATAGTAAGAACGTCTTCGCGCTGGTAGTAGCGGCGGTTACCGCGTCGTTTAACAGGTTTTAACTGGGGAAATTCCTGCTCCCAGTAACGCAGTACGTGCGGTTTTACCGCACACAGTTCGCTGACTTCACCAATCGTGAAATAGCGCTTGCCAGGAATTGCGGGTAATTCCTGATTATGACTTGGTTCCAGCATACTCTTCCACTCGGGCTTTTAGCTTTTGCCCAGGTCTAAAGGTCACTACCCGTCGTGCCGAAATGGGTATTTCCTCTCCAGTTTTTGGGTTGCGTCCGGGGCGTTGGCTTTTATCGCGCAAGTCAAAATTCCCGAAGCCAGACAATTTCACCTGTTCATTACCTTCCAGGCTGCCGCGGATTTCTTCAAAGAATAACTCCACGATATCCTTGGCTTCGCGTTTGTTGAGCCCAAGCTCTTCAAACAGGCGTTCAGCCATTTCAGATTTTGTCAGGGCGGTCATAATCCCAATTACCTAGTTCCTAAGCTCAGCTTTATAATTTTTTTCCAGCAGATCAATGACTTGATCCACAATTTCGTTCACGTCAGAGTCACTAAGAGTGCGTGATTGATCTCTGAATGTCAAACCCAAAGCAAGACTTTTCCGTTTAGGATCAATGCCTTTGCCTTCATAGACATCAAATAACCTTAAGACAGTGAGGTAACTGCCTGCAACCGCTCGAACATTTTCCATCAACTCCGCAGCGGCCACATCTTTGTCGACAACTACCGCCAAGTCGCGGCGAACTTCGGGAAACTTCGACAAATCAGCAAATCTGGGGAGACTCCCTTTTAGCAGTACTTCCAGGTCAATTTCGCAGACAAAGAGCGCGGAATTCAAGCCAAGCTCCGCCAGCGCTGTGGGATGCAACGTCCCGATGTAGCCCACGTCGTGGCCCTTATGGGTTATTGTTGCAGTTTGCCCTGGATGGAGCGCCGCTCGTGCACCGGGCGCAAAGGTGAACGCTTCGGGGGCTCCCGTGAGATCCAGTAGGCTTTCAAGGTCGCCTTTTAGATCGAAAAAGTCTCCTGCCTCAGCCGCAATAGCCCAGGATTCTGCAAAGCGCTGACCGATGGCAACCATCGCCAGGGTCGGCACCTGTTTAAGGCCCTGATCAGTGGGAACAAATCGAAGCCCTGTTTCAAACATCCTGACCCGCGGCTGCTGCCGATTGGTATTGTGCAGCACTGCACTGACCATTCCGGGCAATAAACTGGTGCGCATGACAGCCATATCAGCTGAGATAGGGTTGGCGAGCGCCACCGGTGCTACGTCCGGGTCAAATACCGCTTGCAACTTGGGGTCGACAAAACTGTAGGTGATCGCCTCGCGATATCCGCGCGCACTTAAATGACGTCGGAAAAAACGCAGTGAAAGCTGTGTTTCCGGCTTGGCGGGCATAACCAGATTGGCCTTGATATGGGTAACAGGTAAGCGGTTGTAGCCATATACCCGTGCCAGCTCTTCGAGTAGGTCGGCCTCGATAGCAATGTCAAAGCGCCAGCTGGGCACAGTGCAAGTCCAGCCCTCACTATTGGGCGTTACACCCAGCCCAAGGCCGGTGAGGATACGTTCCACCTCAGGGGCATCCAGTTTGAAGCCCAACATTTTTTCAATTCGGCCCGCACGCAGAGTCACATCAGGGCGTGCTGGCAAATGCGTTTCGGATACAAACTCAGTAACAGGCCCGGCTTGCCCCCCGACGATATCGAGCAGTAATTGGCTGGCGCGTTCTATCGCCTCTACCTGCAGCTTGAAATCCACCCCACGCTCAAAACGATGGGAAGAATCCGTGTGCAAACCGTAGGAGCGTGCTTTGCCGGCCAGCAGATCAGGGGTAAAAAATGCTGCCTCAAGGAATATATTGGTCGTGTCAGTGTTAACCGCCGTTGCCTGACCGCCCATAATACCTGCCAGTGCCACCGGGCCACTTTGATCTGCAATCACCAGCGTCTCGGGTTTTAACTCAATTGTTTGCCCGTCCAGCAATTCCAGAGATTCACCGGATTGCGCTGTGCGCACTACAATACCGCCGCGCAGCTTATCAAAATCGAAAGCGTGCATGGGCTGGCCCAGTTCCAGCAAAATGTAGTTGGTAACATCTACAATGGCGTCAATAGAGCGGACACCGCTTCGGCGCAGTTTCTCCTGCATCCAAAGGGGGCTGGGCTGAGATACATCCACACCTTTGATCACTCGCCCGACATAACGCGGGCAACGCTCCGCAGCTTCCAGCTCGGCTGTAAACGTGTCTTCAATCGTCGTATCAACCTTGTTGTACGACACTGGCGTCACCGCCATATTATTGAGCAGCCCTACTTCCCGGGCGACTCCTGCTACGCCCAAACAATCTGCTCGGTTAGGTGTCAAACCCAGCTCGATGACCACGTCGTCCAACTGCAGGTATTCACGCAGATCTGCTCCCACCGGCGCATCGGCTGCCAATTCCATCAAACCGTCGGATTCATCCGACAAGGTGAGCTCCGCCTGGGCGCATAACATGCCCTGGGATTCTATCCCGCGTAACTTGGCTTTCTTGATTTTAAAACCGCCGTCTTCACCGGGAAGCACCGCACCCACTCTGGCCAGAGGTGCTTTCAATCCTGCCCGGGCGTTAGGTGCACCACAGACTATTTGCACCGTTTCAGCGCCAGTACTTACCTGGCAAACACGCAGTTTGTCGGCATCAGGGTGTTGCTCTGCACTGATAATTTCAGCGACAACCACACCGCTAAAAGATCCCGCAACAGGATCTGTCGCCTCTACTTCCAGGCCAGCCATGGTTAGCTGGTGCGCCAGATCTTCTGTGTTTAATGCCGGGCTAACCCATTCGCGTAGCCACTGTTCACTTATATTCATTGTTTATCTCTCTGGATGGAGGGTGGCGCTAAAATTGTTCGAGAAAACGCAGGTCGTTATCAAAAAACAGCCGCAAGTCGTTCACTCCATAGCGCAGCATGGCAAGACGCTCTACTCCCATGCCAAAAGCAAAGCCGGAGTATTTTTCGGTGTCGATGTTGGAGTACTCAAACACCTTGGGGTGCACCATGCCGCAGCCCATAACTTCCAACCAGCCGGTCTGGGAACACACCCTGCACCCTTCCCCACCGCAATTTACGCACTGAATATCAACCTCGGCAGAAGGTTCAGTAAAAGGGAAATAAGACGGACGAAAGCGCACTTGCAGCTCGCGCTCGAAGAATACCCGCAGAAATTCTTCCACCACGCCTTTCAGATCAGCAAAACTGGAATGCTCGTCAATCAACAGGCCCTCTACCTGATGGAACATGGGTGTATGCGTTAAATCTGAATCACAGCGATACACTCGCCCCGGACAAATAATACGCAGAGGCGGCTCCTCCGTTTCCATCACACGCACCTGAACAGGAGAAGTATGCGTGCGCAGAACCGTAGACTCATCGATATAAAAAGTATCGTGCATCGCCCTGGCAGGGTGATGTGCAGGAATATTCAGCGCTTCGAAGTTGTGATAATCATCCTCAATTTCCGGGCCTTCGACAACGTCGAAACCAATGGCGGAGAAAAAGTCTTCGATACGCTCGATAGTGCGAGTAACGGGGTGGATACCACCCACAGACTGGCCGCGGCCAGGCAGAGTCACATCGATAGTTTCAGCGGCAAGTTTTGCCTCTATCACTGCCGACTCAAGAACGCTCTTCCGCTCTCCGATGGCTACCTGCAACGCCTGTTTCACCACGTTAATCTGGGCACCCGCTGCCGGGCGTTCCTCGGCACTGAGCTTGCCAAGACCTTTCAACAGAGCAGTAAGCTTGCCTTTTTTCCCCAGGTAATCAACGCGCAATTGCTCCAAAGTGGCGCCATCTTCAGCGGCGGCAATAGCGGCTTTTACTTCCCCGGCGAGAGCATCGAGGTTTTCCATTTACTTTCCCTATTCTAAGGTATTGCTTGTTTGATTCTGTTTTCAGACTCGTACTCTTAAAGCTTAAGCCTAAACCAAAAAAAAAGGAAAGAGCGAGGCCCTTTCCCTTTTTAATCTTCTTTCATGTAGCCAGCGAACCGTTTCGGCTTTAATAAGCCGTAGTGGTTTGGGGTGGACTTAGGCCAGAGCGGCCTTCGCTTGCTCCACGATCGCTGTAAACGCTGTTTTATCGTGTACCGCTAGATCAGCCAATACTCGACGATCCAATGCGATTTCAGCCTTTTTCAGACCATTGATCAAACGGCTGTAGCTCAAACCATTTGCACGAGACTGGGCGTTGATACGCGTGATCCACAGCGCGCGAAACTGACGCTTGCGCTGACGACGGTCACGGTATGCATACTGACCCGCTTTGGTAACAGCTTGCTTGGCAACACGAAATACACGGCTTCGGGCACCATAGTAACCCTTGGCCTGCTTTAAAATCTTCTTGTGGCGACGATGCGCCACCACACCACGTTTTACGCGAGGCATAGTCTTCTCCTATTTAAGTTGAGTAACCGGTTAGCGTGCCCGCATCATGCGGTCGATAAGAATCTTGTCGTTATCGTGGATCATTGAAGTTCCACGCAACTGACGCTTACGCTTGGTTGTCATCTTGGTCAGGATGTGACTTTTGTGAGCGCTTTTGCGCTTATATCCACCAGCCGTCTTTTTAAAACGTTTGGCAGCCCCACTGTGAATTTTTGCTTTAGGCATAATCAAATACTCCGCATTTCGTTTGAGTAGCTCCATGCCAATTTCCTGGTGAGCCATTTCACGACCGCGAAATCGCAGTGTGACTTTGGCCTTATCGCCATTTTCTAGGAAACGTACCAGGTTGCGTAGTTTTACCTGATAATCTCCATCCTCCGTCCCTGGACGAAACTTCATTTCTTTAACTTGTGTTCGTTTCTGCTTCTTTTTCTGAGCAGATTTTTGCTTTTTGGCTTCAAAGATATGCTTGCCGTAGTCCATAACCTTACACACTACGGGGTCGGAATCAGTAATTTGCACCAAATCCATGGTGGCTGCTTCAGCAGTCGCTATTGCTTCCGCGAGCGGCACAATGCCTAGCTGTTCGCCTTCGGCACCCACCAGTCGAACCGGATCTGCCGTAATTTGGTCATTAATAACTGCCTTTTTACTGCTGCCTTTGCCACTATCTTTCTTAATGCTGATTCTCCATCTTCGCCAATGCAATACGACCGCGTCGGGCTACATCGTCAGTGAGGTGCGCTGTAAACGCGTCCAGATCCATCGATCCGAGGTCCTCACCACGACGGGCTCGCACGGCCACTGTCTGTGATTCCACTTCTTTTTCCCCTACCACGAGCAGGTACGGAATTTTCTGAATTGTGTGCTCGCGGATTTTAAAGCCGATCTTTTCATTTCTCAAGTCCGAAATGACCCGAAAGCCACGGTTTCTCAAGGTTTCTTCCACTTTTCGGGCATATTCACTGTGTTTGTCAGTAATATTGAGTACAACGGCTTGTTCCGGCGCCAACCAGGCCGGAAAAACTCCCTCGTAATGCTCGATCAAAATACCGATAAATCGCTCAAAAGAACCCAGGATGGCCCGGTGCAACATTACCGGAACCTGCCTGGAGCCATCTTCGGCCACATATTGGGCGTCCAAACGTCCCGGCATGGAGAAATCGACCTGAACAGTGCCCAATTGCCACACCCGCCCAATACAATCCTTCAGAGAAAACTCAATTTTGGGACCATAAAATGCGCCTTCGCCCGGAAGTTCTTCCCAGGGCAATTCTTGAGCATCCAAAGCGTCGGCGAGAGCCTTTTCAGCACGGTCCCAGTCACTGTCAGAGCCAACTCTTTGCTCGGGACGGGTGGACAGCCGGTAAATGATTTCCGTGAAACCAAAATCGTCATAAACCTCGTGCAAAAAGTCTATAAAGGAGGATACCTCAGGCTGAATCTGCTCTTCGGTACAAAATATGTGGGCGTCGTCCTGCGTAAAACCGCGCACCCGCATAATGCCATGCAGCGATCCCGACGGCTCATTGCGGTGACAACTGCCAAATTCCGCCAATCGCAGGGGTAAATCGCGGTAGGATTTCAAACCCTGATTGAATACCTGCACGTGACAGGGGCAGTTCATGGGCTTAACCGCAAACTCCCGCTCGTCGGATTGCAGCAGAAACATGTCATCGCCAAATTTGTCGGCATGCCCGGACTTTTCCCACAGCGACAGATCAACCAACTGCGGCGTTTTGATTTCGCTGTAGCCTTGTTTTATTTGCGCTTTGCGCATGTATTGCTCTATGACCTGATAAATGGTCCAGCCCGCAGGGTGCCAAAACACCATACCAGGCGCCTCTTCCTGGGTGTGAAAGAGGCCCAGCTTCTTACCAATTTTGCGGTGATCACGTTTCTCAGCTTCCGCTATGCGGTTGAGATATTGCTTGAGCTGCTTCTTGTTCGCCCAGGCGGTGCCATAAATGCGCTGCAGCATTTTGTTTTTGGAGTCACCACGCCAATAGGCGCCAGCCACCTTGGTCAGCTTAAAGGCCTTCAGTTTGCCAGTGCTGGGGACATGGGGACCGCGGCACAAATCCATCCACGCGCCCTGCTTGTAGACAGAGATTTCTTCGCCTTCGGGCAATTCCTCAATAATCTCTACTTTATAACGCTCACCCATATTGCGGAAAATCTCGATCGCTTTCTCCCGAGAGTAAACGAGCCGCTCTATGGTGAGGTCGTCTGCAACGATCTCTTCCATACGTTTTTCGATCTTTTCCAGGTCGTCGGGACCAAAGTTGTTCCCGGTCGCGAAATCGTAGAAATAGCCATCTTCGATAACCGGACCAATGGTGACCTGCACTCCGGGAAACAATTGCTGGGTGGCCATCGCCATCAGATGTGCTGTTGAGTGCCTAATGACTTCCAGGCCCGCGTCGTCGCGATCGGTAATAATGGCCAGAGAGGCATCGGCATCAATAATAAAGGAGGTATCTACTTCACTACCATCCACCACGCCGGCCAATGCGGCTTTGGCGAGCCCGGGACCGATATCGGCGGCAACATCGTGAACAGAAACAGCGGAATCAAAAGAACGTTGGCTGCCGTCAGGCAGAGTAATCACTGGCATGATCTTTCCCTAATTTCAGTGGTGACCCCTACTAAAGGCCACGTGAGTGGGCCACTCGATCGCTACTAGCGAATCGGGTGGCCTTACAATACAAAATGGAGCGGAATATTGCCTGAATAGACAGGAGAATGGAAGCGGTAGCTGAAACTCCAATGCACTATTACCGATCTGGCAGAACTGCCTACCCGCTGCACTACAAAACCAACGCTATGCACTATTCCAACGCCAGGACTCCGGCGCCCGTTTGGAGTATTTTTCTTCGACAAAATCGTAGGTCGAGGCAAAATGGGTTCTGATCGCCACCTTAACCTCATCATCAAATTGCAGCACATCGCCCGCATTGATTCTGGTGCTGATATCTGCAGGGCGAAACGGTACGCTGAGAAACTCACAGAGTTTTCGCAGCTCATGCTCCTGGGAACTGGCAGCAAACAGGTGTTCATAAAATAAAACACATACATCGTCCTCGCCTGCGACCTCAAGTAAAGCCTCAATTGTGCGCCGATAATCTCCACGGTTCACGTATTCAGGATTCGACAATAAGTCGAGGGCTTTGTCATTGGCATCAAACCCCGCCAGTGGCTGCTTGCCCTGAACAGATCTGAGCCGCTGTATAAATTTAATCTGCGACAAGTAACGATCAACCGGATCACGCATCAGGAATACAAATTTTGCGTCGGGATACAGGGCCTTGATCGCCGCAAAACCACTGACTGGCAGCAGGGAATAAGACGGGGTTATTTCACCGTATGCCCGATGGGAGTCTGTGACCAGCGCATCGAAGTACTGCTTATATTTCTGTGGTTGCTGGATCATTTCCAAGCGAAGCGTTACGCAGCGCAATTTTTCCTTAAGTTCCTCGCTTTGATCGGTGAGGCTACGTGCCTTCAATTTATCCCGGACCGCAGCCCATTCCTTATCCCAGTGGCCACAGAATTCGGGGCAATACCGCGCATCAAAATAGTGCAGCTCCTTAATTGGCGACATCGCTACATCCGGGTGGCCAGACAAATAATCCGCCAACCAGGAAGTACCACTCTTCGCTGCGCCTATGCCGACAAAATAGTTCGCTTCCATTACCGGGAACGGCCTCTAGCGATCAATTCATTAATCATCGAAATGACGTCCTCTTTTATCCAATATAGATATACGCCTGGGTACACGCACTCCCTTTGGCGCCCAAAGCCATGCACTTGGCGACTACTGCCATGTTTGTTTTGGCGACTACGGCTCACAATGGCACAGTACTAACAAGGAGATTGCCATGACTGAACTCAACCCTCTACAACAGGCCTTAATACCTCACCTGGGTGCTGAGGTTTACCTGAAGATGCGAGATGACAGCAATACGCTGGCAGCCCAAAACCGAATGTTAAAGGATCGCATAGACTACCTGGAACGCCAAATCGCCACCCAAATATCCGGTGGCTGGCAATTACACTAATCGCGAGGAGTACAGCACATGACTGACACTTTCTATTGGACAGGCCTAGTTGCAATATTCGCCATTGCGTTCATTGCAGGCCAAATGGCCAAACCAGAACAGGCACTTAAACCCATACCTATCAAAACCCAGGATCTCATCAACTAACGCGGGCCGTGCAGCGCTGTCCCGCGCTCCCTGTATCTCGACATCCCCTTCGGTTGAAACCCCACGCCCTCAGGGGATGTCGAGATACAGGGAACGCTACCACCGAGCCAATCCCAACGGATTCGGCGTACCCACAATGGGTAGTAGTTTCATAGTTCATACACCTTTTGATCCATCGATTCGGCTACAAAACCGTGGAGGTTTTGTGCCGGTTTTTCACGTCTGGCAGTCACCACATAGCGCAGAGGGCCGCCGGGAAGCAAGGCATCAAACGGGTAACAGGTGACAAGCTGCAGCTCCTGGGTGCCCTTTGTTTGAGCGGGTAATGGTTCGCGCTCAATATCCACTATCTTCGCATCGGCGACGCGATAGCGAATATATTCCCCGCTGGGCAGCTGCAATCGAAACGACGAATTGCTCTTCATATCCTTAAGAAAGCCAAAGTGCGTATTCCGATGCCCGCCGATCATACTCAAACCCGGGTCACCGAGTTTGGCCGAAGCCAATTCGTATCCTGGGCCAAACGCCAATGCGTTACCGGTCGCGCCTGCCAGCACATATAACGTAACCGATTGTCGCGGGACTTCCATTCGGGCCACCGGCCAGGTGTCGGCCCAGGGCCAGGGTTTGTGCTGTGCACCGCCAGCGGCGAGTGTGTTGTCCCAAGCAATGGCAATCAAATACTGAGCGAGGTGAGCCTTGCCCTGGATGTAGCCTGCACTGGCAAGTTGTTGAAAACCGATGAGTACAAAACACAACACAGGGACGTCACGCCGAAAGTCAAACCTCGGAAGCTGGAACATGATCCACCTCCTCCCGACGCATGACATAAACCATCATGGCTACAAACAGAAACAGTCCACCGAAGAACAAGTTCACCGAAGCCGTGGTAGCCGTTTTTGGATAGGCAAAACTTTGAGGGCTTTGGCCCTTGGGGCGTGTATTGGCTACTGCCGATTTCGTCAGAGCCGCATCCTGCGGACGCGCGATGCGCTCTTCAACCGCCACAAAACTGGTATACGGACTCATCAAGCTGTGACCCAGGGCAACGATCAGAACGTCGCTGCGAACCCCGGATACATC
>JBALVT010000019.1:0-34569 GCA_036961345.1 Halioglobus sp. | reverse complement strand
CCCAGCGCAGAGTCAAGCTGGGGCTGGTTTTGGCCGAACTGGTTCAGAAGCTGGAATTGAAGCCCGATGCCGATAAAGTGCGCACTGCGGTTGAGGAAATGGCCTCTACTTATCAGGACCCGGAAGAGGTCGTTAACCATTACTATTCCGATCCACAGCAGCTCGCTTCGGTAGAATCTATGGTTCTTGAAGACCAGGTGGTTGAAAAGTTGCTAGAGGATGCCAATATAACAGAGAGCGAATGCACATATCAGGAAGCTCTCAGCCAGGCTCAACAGCAGCAGTCGGGCTTCTGATAGTGCCTCCCGGGCGGCTTTGGGCTGCCCTTTATAATAAATTCACCGTGGGAATGGTACTTTATGTCAAATCAGTTCGAAGGGATAAACAACAACACAATCAATAATCTTGGCCTTGTGCCAATGGTTGTGGAGCAGACCTCACGCGGTGAGCGCTCATATGACATCTACTCAAGGCTGCTCAAAGAACGCGTTATTTTTTGTGTCGGTCCGGTCGAAGACTATATGGCCAACTTGATTGTGGCCCAGTTGTTATTTCTGGAATCAGAAAACCCTGATAAGGATATACACTTGTATATCAATTCGCCGGGCGGTGCAGTAACGGCTGGTCTGTCAATTTACGACACCATGCAGTTCATCAAGCCCGATGTCAGTACCATGTGTATTGGTCAGGCCGCATCAATGGGCGCCTTTTTGCTTACAGGTGGGGCGAAGGGCAAGCGATACTGCGTACCGAATGCCCGCACCATGATCCATCAGCCTAGTGGTGGAGCACAGGGGCAGGCCACTGATATCGATATCCAGGCCAAGGAAATCCTGATAATTCGCAAGCGACTTAACGAATTGATGGCATTTCACACAGGCCAAAGCCTGGAAACAATAGAGCGAGATACTGAGCGCGATCGTTTTATGAATGCCGAGCAGAGCCAGGAATATGGGCTTATTGACGAGGTAGTCAGCCGGCGCGGTGGCACAGAGTAAGCTATAAAGTGTGGTTTTTGCGTGCCTAAATGCTTGCAAAAACCCTAAAAAAACATCATCTTACTATTTGTAGAATATCAATCTGGGTTATCCAGGGTATAGGTCTGTTTAATGAGTGACGAAACCACAACTTCAGATGATGACGGCGGCAAGCTGCTGTACTGTTCATTCTGTGGAAAAAGCCAACATGAAGTTCGCAAGCTGATAGCCGGTCCGTCCGTCTTCATTTGCGATGAATGTGTGGATCTGTGCAACGATATTATTCGCGAAGAAGTGCAGGAAAACGGCGGCGACACAGCTCAGGATCACCTGCCCGTACCGCGCGAAATCAAGGAAATTCTCGACGAATACGTAATCGGCCAGACCCGTGCCAAGAAGGTACTTGCTGTAGCGGTTTACAATCATTACAAGCGTTTGCGCCACGGCCAGCAAAGTAAAAAGGGTGATGACGTTGAGCTGGGTAAGAGTAATATCCTGCTGGTGGGTCCCACTGGTAGCGGTAAAACCTTGCTTGCTGAAACCCTGGCGCGCTTACTGGATGTTCCTTTTACCATTGCCGATGCAACCACGCTGACAGAAGCGGGTTATGTGGGTGAGGATGTTGAAAACATCATTCAAAAATTGCTGCAAAAATGTGATTATGACGTAGAGAAGGCCCAGGTGGGCATTGTTTATATCGATGAGATCGACAAAATATCGCGTAAATCAGATAACCCGTCCATCACCAGGGATGTGTCCGGTGAAGGAGTCCAGCAAGCGCTGCTCAAGCTGATTGAGGGTACGGTGGCGTCTGTACCGCCCCAGGGCGGCCGCAAACATCCACAGCAGGAGTTTTTGCAGGTAGATACCTCCAATATCCTGTTTATTTGTGGTGGTGCCTTTGCGGGCCTGGACAAGGTGATTCGCAATCGTTCGGAAAAGGGCGGTATTGGCTTTAACGCGGAAGTGAAAAGCAAGGACGAAAGTCGCAACGTCGGTGAGTTGCTTACTGAGCTAGCACCAGAAGATTTGGTGCAATACGGCTTAATCCCGGAATTTGTCGGTCGACTCCCCGTGATTGCTACATTGGAAGAGCTCGATGCGGATGCACTTGTGCAAATCCTGACCGAGCCTAAAAATGCACTCACCAAGCAGTACAGCAAACTGTTTGATATGGAAGGCGTAGAAGTGGATTTCCGCGAGGATGGATTGCGCGCTATCGCCGAAAAGGCCATGGAGCGTAAAACCGGGGCGCGAGGGCTGCGCTCAATTCTTGAAGGCGTCCTGTTGGAATCGATGTATAACATTCCCTCACGTGATGACGTCTCCAAAGTTGTGGTTGATGAATCTGTTATTCGCGGTGACTCCGAGCCGCTTTTGGTCTATCAGAGCGCTGAACCGGCACTAGCCGCATCGAAAGATGATTAGGGTCTAAACTTAATCATCTTAGTCTACCGATAGCGCGCGTATTCAGGTAGGGGCAGGTATAAAGTCTCTGGACACCTTGTAATCTGTCCAGGATGGCCCCATCAAGGGAGAATCCGCGCATTTTCCCGTTACACCCGGAGATTTAATTATGGGTTCCTCTTCAGTTGTTGAACTTCCTCTATTGCCACTACGCGATGTTGTCGTGTATCCGCACATGGTTTTACCGCTTTTTGTTGGTCGGGAAAAGTCAATTCAGGCGCTTGAGGACGCCATGGCGACAGACAAACAGGTACTACTGGTAGCTCAACGCAACGCTGCCGATGACGATCCAGGGGCCGATGATATTTACCAGGTCGGTACAGTTTCCAATATCCTGCAATTATTAAAGCTCCCGGACGGCACCATAAAAGTCTTGGTCGAGGGCTGCTATAGAGCGGTTATTGACAGTGTTGATGATGACGGTAGTTTTTCGGTGGCGGGCGTTCGAGAAGTCGAGAGCGAAGACATACCCGAAGCAGAAGTAGAAGCGCTGCAAAGGTCAACCATCGGTCAGTTTGAGAAATACGTCAATTTGAGTAAAAAAGTACCTGCAGAGGTACTGACGTCCTTGACGGGTATTGACGAGCCGGGAAGGCTGGCAGATACCATTGCCGCACACATGGGTGTTGATCTCGATGAGAAACAGCGGATTCTGGAAATCACAGGAATCCGGGCGCGTTTGGATCATTTGATGGGGCTGATGGAAGCTGAGATCGACCTTTTCCAGGTTGAAAAGCGTATTCGTGGCCGCGTTAAAAAGCAGATGGAGAAGAGTCAGCGCGAGTACTACCTCAACGAGCAAATGAAGGCGATACAGAAAGAACTCGGTGATATGGATGAGGCGCCCAACGAGCTGGACGACCTGCAAAAGCGTATAGATGAAGCCAAAATGCCTGAGGAAGCCAATGAAAAAGCGCTTTCTGAGCTCAGTAAATTAAAAATGATGTCGCCCATGTCGGCGGAAGCGTCTGTGGTGCGCAGCTACATCGACTGGATGGTCAATGTACCCTGGTCGAAACGCAGCAAGGTAAAACACGATCTAAATCGTGCGATCACTATTCTGGACGAAGACCATTACGGTCTCGACGAAGTCAAAGAGCGAATTCTCGAATATCTGGCGGTGCAGAAACGTGTTCGAAAGGTTAAAGGCCCGGTTTTGTGTCTAGTCGGCCCCCCGGGCGTTGGTAAAACTTCGTTGGGCGAGTCTCTTGCACGAGCAACCAATCGCAAATTTGTGCGCATGGCGCTCGGTGGTGTCAGGGATGAGGCCGAAATTCGTGGTCATCGCCGGACTTATATCGGCTCGATGCCAGGCAAATTACTTCAGAAGATGTCAAAGGCTGGGGTAAAAAATCCGCTATTTTTGTTGGATGAGATCGATAAGCTGGGTATGGATCACCGTGGTGATCCAGCTTCAGCGATGCTAGAAGTGCTGGATCCCGAGCAAAATCATGCGTTTAACGATCATTATCTCGAGGTGGATTACGACCTTTCAGATGTGATGTTTGTTTGCACCTCCAACACCATGAATATTCCAAGCCCGCTATTGGATCGTATGGAAGTGATTCGGATACCGGGTTATACCGAGGATGAAAAATACAATATTGCCGAGCGTTACCTGGTTCCCAAGCAGATTAAGGTAAATGGGCTCAAGAAGGATGAGATATCCATAGCCGAAGACGCCATCATAGATATTATTCGGTATTACACGCGTGAAGCTGGCGTAAGGTCACTTGAGCGGGAAATCGCCAAACTATGTAGAAAAATGGTCAAGGCATTCGCGCTGGGAGAGCACTCTGGTGAAAACGAAGTCACCGCAAAGATGCTCCCAGATCTGCTAGGCGTGCGAAAATACAATTATGGTATTGCTGAAGAAGAGAATAAAATTGGCCAGGTTACAGGTCTGGCATGGACGTCCGTGGGTGGAGAACTGCTCACTATTGAAGCGGTATCTGTGGCTGGAAAAGGGCGCCATATAAAAACCGGCTCTCTTGGTGATGTGATGCAGGAATCTATTCAAGCTGCCAATACCGTGGTAAGAAGTCGATCTCAAATGTTGGGTATTCCGGCTAATTTCCATGAAAAGCACGATGTTCATATTCATGTTCCTGAAGGAGCAACACCAAAAGATGGCCCCAGTGCCGGCGTCGCAATGTGTACTGCGCTGGTTTCGGTCTGGACAGCTATTCCCGTGAGAGCCGATGTGGCCATGACGGGTGAAATAACCCTGCGCGGCGAAGTGCTGCCGATAGGCGGCTTGAAGGAAAAACTGCTGGCGGCTCGACGTGGTGGAATCAAGACGGTTATTATCCCCAAGGAAAATGAGCGGGATTTAAAAGAAATCCCTGACAACATCAAAGCGGAGCTCGAAATTCGCCCGGTAAAATGGATTGATGAGGTACTGGCCATTGCTCTGGAGACCATGCCGGAGCCAATTAGCGACGAAGAGTTTCTCGCCGGTACCATCGGATCGTCGTCAGAATCAGAGCAGGATGAAAAAAATCGTATAAATACGCATTAAAACCCGCGTATTCATTGACCCGAATCCAAGCTGTGGTATAAAGTCCACCGTCTAAATGCTAGGGTATTTAGTAGTTAATACAACAACTCGACATAATATATTTAAGGGGACAAGTGTGAATAAAACTGAACTAATAGACGCAATTGCAGCTGCAGCCGACCTTCCTAAAGCTTCTGCCGGCCGTGCACTGGATGCCGTCGTTGATTCCATCACCGGCGCTCTTAAAGCGGGTGATTCGGTGGCGTTGGTTGGGTTTGGGACGTTTGCCGTTAAAGACCGTGCGGCGCGTACAGGCCGAAACCCACAGACCGGTGCTGAGATCCAGATCAAAGCGGCGACTGTTCCAAGTTTCAAAGCTGGTAAAGCGCTTAAAGATGCGGTTAACAGCTAAGACTGAAAGCGTGTCACCGATTGCGGTTTAGGCCACAACACTTCATATAGCCTATCGGCGTCACATTTCACAGATAGAAGGCGCACTATTTAATAGTGCGCTTTTTTTTTAGTTACTGACGGAAATCTTCCATGCTTCAGGATATTCGAAAAAGCACCAAGGGAACCACTGCAAAAGTTGTGGTCGGCCTTATTGTCATCTCCTTTTCCATTTTTGGGATTGAGTCTATTCTGCTCGGCGGCAGCGGCGGAGGCATTGCCGAAGTGAATGGCGAGGAAATTTATCCCGAGGAAGTCCAGCAGCTTGTGAATACGCAAAAGCGACGGCTTATCTCGATGATGGGAGAAAACCTGGACCCGGCTATGCTTGATGACCAGCTCCTGAGCTCGCAGGCTCTGGAC
The DNA here is from genome assembly GCA_036961345.1 of Halioglobus sp. Taxonomy (GTDB): domain Bacteria; phylum Pseudomonadota; class Gammaproteobacteria; order Pseudomonadales; family Halieaceae; genus JBALVT01. Next base: position 28,812 of record JBALVT010000019.1, on the reverse strand, counting down.
AGCATTATCGCTCGGAAACTACAAATGCAATCGGCCGGTCGATTAAAAATGGCCATTTCAGACAAACAGATCGGAGCTGTTATCGGTTCTATGGAGCAGTTTCAGATAGACGGCAAATTTTCACCGGAATTGTACAAAAGCATGCTTTCGGGGGCAGGTTATACACCAGCGGCCTTTAAGCAGGGCCTGGCGGATGATTTATTGATCACCCAGCTAAACAGTGGCCTGGCTGCTTCAGACTTCGCTACGCCCGCAGAGGTGCGCCTGAACGCTATATATGTCGGGGAGAGCCGAGACATTCGGTATTTGACGATTCCCCTGGAGAAATTCTCTGCTGATACTCAGGTTAGCGAGGATGACATTCTTCAATATTATGAGGACAACCAGCTGGCGTTTCGCACAGCCGAATCGGTTGAGCTGGACTACATCAAGCTGTCTCTTGATGATTTTAAGCAGCCAGTAGCCGAGTCAGTCTTGCTCGAAGAGTACGAATTGCAAAAGGAAAATGAACAATACAGCACCGAAAGCGGTGTTTCTCATATTCTCTTCGAGCAACAAAGCGATGAGACTGATGAAACCTTTCAGGCGCGTGTCCGCTCGGCACAGGACAAGTTGAGTGAGGGCATGGACTTTGCCGAGTTAGCGAAAGCTGTTTCTGACGATATTGGCTCAGCAGGTTTTGGTGGCGAACTGGGCTTTACCCAGGGTGATGCTTTTCCCGCTGAGATGGAAGAAGCCATAGCGCTACTTACTGAGGTGGGAGCAGTTTCGGGCCCGGTGGTCAGCGATGCCGGTACGCATCTTATTAAATTGACAGAGCGACGGGACGGCAAAATCCCTGCATTTGATGAATTGCGGGCGGAGCTGGAAGAGCGTGTGCAAACGAGTGAGGCTCGCCGTGAAATCACGCGAGTCGTGGAAAATCTTAGGGATTTGGCCTTTGTCGCGGAGGATTTAAGTGGGCCGGCGGAAGAACTGGCGCTGCAGGTTGTGACCTCAGATCCTGTTACTCGCGCCCACCCCGATGGTCTTTTTTCCAATGCTTCTTTATTGCAGGCAGCATTCTCCGAGGAGGTGCTGGGGCAGGGACACAACAGCGAAGTTATCGAACTTGCCAGCGAGACCTATGTAACATTGCGAGTGCGTAAGCACAATGAGCCTATGGTAAAGCCCCTGGATCAGGTCCGTGACGTAATTGTGGCAAATATAACCGATGAATCAGCGCGAGCAGCTGTCGCTTCTGCGGCTGAACAAGCCATAGCCGAGCTCAGCTCCGGAGTTTCGTTAGAGACATACTCGGTTGAAAATGATTATGACTGGCAGGTTGAGCTGGCAGCGAATCGTGGCAACGGCATGATCCCGCGCGCTCTTCTGCAACGGGCGTTCGAGTTGTCCATGCCTGATCAGGAAAAATCTGCTTTTGATTTTGTGATGACGGCAGAGGGCGATGTTCAGGTTTTTGAGCTGGCCAGGGTAACACCCGGCACTGTGGAGACGCTCAGTGATGCCCAAAGACAGCAGCTGTCACAGCAAATCACGACTGAATTCGCGCGTATGGCCAATGCAGAATTCTTGCGTGGCCTGCGCAACGTCGCTGACATCACTGTTCTGTAATATCGATACAATTAGAGGTATACATGGTTTCTAAAGTTCTTATGCTCAATCAAATTTCAGTCAAGGGACTGGAGCGACTGCCTCGAGAGCAGTACGAAATTGCGAGCGAGTTTTCCAGCCCCGATGCAATATTACTCCGCAGCCATAAACTGAAAATGGAAGATATTTCCGACTCTGTGCTCGCCATTGGCAGAGCGGGTGCAGGCACCAACAATATTCCTGTTGAGGCTTGCAGCAAGCGCGGCATCCCGGTTTTTAACTCCCCAGGGGCCAATGCCAACGCAGTTAAAGAGCTGGTGGCCGCTGGTTTACTTTTGGGTTCAAGGGGTATTGTCGAAGGTATTTCATACGTGAATACCCTGGGTGATATGAGTGACGAAGCTGAGTTGAATAAGTTACTCGAGGCCCAGAAAAAGCAGTTCAAGGGTGGCGAGCTGGTGGGTAAAACACTGGGAGTGGTTGGTCTTGGTGCGATTGGTTCACTGGTAGCTGAAATGGCGTTGACCTTTGGGATGGAAGTGGTCGGCTATGATCCTGCCCTGTCCGTTGAGGCGGCATGGCGGCTATCGAGTAAGGTTCAAAAAGCGGACGCCCTTGCAGCTCTGTTTGCGCGCTGTGATTTTATCAGCTTGCATCTGCCGGTTCTCGACTCAACCCGCGGGCTCATTAACGCTGAATTGCTCCGGGGTGTTAAACCCGGGACCTGTCTGTTGAATTTCGCCCGCCAGGAAATTGTTGATAATCATGCGGTGTGCGAGTCTCTGGACAATGGTGGGCTGCGCGCATACATCGCTGATTTCCCGGCCCCGGAATTGATTGGCCGAAACGATGTTATTCTGATGCCTCATATCGGCGCTAGTACAGATGAGGCCGAGGAAAACTGCGCTATTATGGCGGCCGACCAACTACGAGACTTTCTGGAAAACGGGAATGTTCGAAACTCAGTGAATTTTCCACCCTTGCAGTTAGACCGGGTAAGCGGAATTCGCCTTTCAATCACTAACGAAAATGTCCCGAGAATACTGGGTAGCGTGTTGGCGCTTCTCGCTGATGACAATATCAACGTCATCGACATGTTGAACAAAAGTCGCGATGAAGTAGCCTATAATCTGATCGATGTGGCGAGCGAGCCCAGTGAAACTTCACTGGCTAAAATGCGGGAACTGGACGGCGTTATCAATGTTCGTTTGATAGCCTGATCGGTACTTGCCTCATCACCCCGGAGAAGAGTGATCTTCTTCGGGCGCTTCGGACACCACATAAAATTTTCGTTCTTCCTCGCTAATATCCAGCGTCCCGGTCCAGGGTTTAAGATGTTTCTGTGCATAGTGCGCAAAATCTAAAAATGGATATTTAACGATATCGAAATACGGGGAGTAATCGAAATCCCTGGGCGTACACAGTTTCGGATTGCGTAGATACAGTTTTACTTTATTGTGCTCGATCTTTTTTACCAGCGGTAATATCGGAAACTCAACGCTGCCAAATGCCTCAGCAATCATAGTGGAACATACAGTTTGGGTGCTTTTTCCTGGCCTTGCGCTAAATAGGGAAGAGCGCCAACGCCTTGGCATTATGAACCACGGGAACAAAAATCGTGCCAGGTCGAAGATCTGACGGACATTGTAGGCGCTGCCCAGCCTGCCAATACAGTAGCGAATGACTTTGTTTGCAGCGATAGTGTCCAGGTTTTTTGGTCGACATATCCGCAAGTGATCATATTCATAAGAGTTGAGTGACCGCACGATAGTGCCCATGCCTAACTCACTTTCTATAATGAGCTGCTGGTCGCTTTTTCCAAAGTAGTTCTTTTCAACAAGATCTCGGAGTTCCTGGTCCTCAAGCTCGTCAAGACGGCCGATATATAGCGCGGCGTGCGACCAGGCACTTTGGGTGATCATTTTTATGACTTCGCTAACCCTGGAGCGGCCCTCTACAAGAACTACATCGCAGGGTCTTACCTCATCGCGCACTCTCTCAAAATCACTCAGTGGTGTTTGCGGAGGCGGTTTTTTGTGTCGCAACCATGTTACAACCGCGTTGCGCATTAGGTTAATCATGTGAAAACATGTCGGTGCTTGCTGGTAAGTATTTCATTCCTTTTTATAACCCAGTAGCTACCAAGACGCTAGAGGCAAATTCATGGTTGATACACTTAAGACAATAGCGCAAAAAGCGGGGCGGAATTTTGATTCGCCACCACTCCATCTTTGGCATCCCCCGCTGTCAGGAGATATTGATATACAGATAGATAGGGAGGGGAAATGGACCCACGACGGAGCGCCAATTAAACGGGAATCTATCGTCCGTCTGTTCGCCAGTATTTTGAGGCGTGAGGACGATGACGAGTATTATCTAGTGACGCCGGGAGAGAAATGGCGAATCAGAGTCGAGGTATTACCTCTGATCGTGACAGATGTAGAGCAAGTTCAGGAAGAGCCCGGTAAGCCTTTCCTGCAGCTTACCCTGAATACAGGCAAGAAGGTGTCCGTTGATTCTGAGCAGTCTTTGTATCTAGAACAGTCTATGGAAAATATTGCCGCTGTAAAATTACCGCATGGCCTGGCAGCACTATTTTCTCGCAATGCCTGGTATCGTCTTGTTGATATGGCCCAGATTAAGGAGGGTAGGGCCTGTGTGCAAAGTGGCAGTGAGATCTTTTTTCTCGAACCTTGAGAAGGGGCGGAATACGGCTGGCTCGTGTGAATAAAGCCAGCCGCTCAGGTATTACATGTTCGGGTAGGTGGGCCCACCGAAACCTTCCGGAGTGACCCATACAATATTCTGTGCAGGGTCCTTAATGTCACAGGTTTTACAGTGTACACAGTTTTGTGAGTTGATCTGGAAGCGGGATCCTGCTTCGTCCTCCACTATTTCATAGACACCAGCTGGACAGTAACGCTGGGCTGGCTCGTCGTACATGGGCAGGTTTTTGCTCATCGGTACGTCCGGGTCGATCAGCGTCAAATGACAGGGCTGGTCTTCTTCATGGTTTGTATTGGATAGAAATACCGATGACAAACGATCAAAACTGATGGTGTTGTCAGGCTTTGGATAATCAATTTTCTTACACTCGGCGGCCGGTTTTAACGTGGCATAGTCAGGCGTCGTATCATTCAGCGTGAATGGAAGTTTCCCACCAAATATATTTTGATCTATCCACACCATACCGGCACCCATCAGTGTGCCAAATTTATGCATGAAACCTGAGAAGTTGCGGGTGGTAAATAGCTCTTCATGTAACCAGGACGATTCAAATTTTTGCTGATACGATGCCAGATCGGCAGGGGCCGCCTCACCTTGGGCCAGCGCCTCCACAATCGCTTCAGCCGCAAGCATGCCACTTTTCATGGCGGTATGGTTGCCCTTGATCTTCACACTGTTAAGGGTGCCCGCATCACAGCCTATTAGAAGACCGCCGGGGAAGTGCATCTTGGGCAGGGAGTTTATGCCGCCTTTGGCGATGGCTCTGGCGCCATAACTCAGACGGGAGCCTCCCTCGAGATATTTGATTGTTTCTGGATGGTGTTTCCAGCGCTGAAATTCCTCGAAAGGGCTCAAGTGAGGGTTACTGTAGTTCAGGTCTGCGATAAGCCCGATGTAAACCTGGTTGTTTTCAGCGTGATAGAGAAATGCACCACCGCTGGAATTACTTTCGCTCAGGGGCCAGCCAAGGCCGTGTACTACCAGACCTTCCTGGTGCTTGTCGGCTGGAATTTCCCAAATTTCCTTGATACCAAGGCCGTAATGCTGGGGGTCTTTGCCTTCGTCCAGTGACAGTTTGCTGATCAATTGCTTGCCCAAATGGCCGCGACAGCCCTCGGCAAAAAGCGTGTACTTGGCATGGAGTTCCATACCCTGCATGTAGCTGTCTTTATGCTCGCCACTGGCGCTTATACCCATGTCCCCGGTTGCGATGCCCTTAACACGCCCATCCTCGTGGAAAAGGACCTCAGAGGCTGCAAAGCCGGGGTAGATCTCAACACCGAGGTTTTCGGCCTGCTCGCCCAACCAGCGACAGACATTGCCCATAGAAACAATGTAATTGCCGTGGTTGTGAGTCGGTTTGGGGATGAAGAAGTTAGGCAGCTTTATCGCGCTGGTACCGCTGGTGTAGAAGAAAAATTTGTCTTCTTTAACCGCTGTATTCAGTGGCGCGCCCATTTCCTTCCAGTTTGGAAATAGTTCGTTCATCGCGCGAGGCTCCAGCACGGCGCCGGAAAGCGTATGGGCTCCAACTTCCGAGCCCTTCTCAACGACGCAGACCGTTAATTCCTGTTCCTTTTCCTGGGCGAGCTGCATCAGTCTGCAGGCAGCGGAGAGGCCGGCAGGGCCCGCCCCGACTATTACGACATCAAATTCCATTGCTTCACGTTCCACAGGCTGGCCCTCTTGTTCTGGTTGCTTGCCTCCAAGAGAATCCCAGAGACGTTGATATAGCCCGCAAGTATATAATTTTTAACAATAAAAGACTATAAACAGCGGCAATACCGGATATTGCAATATTGTCTTCTTCAGACAATTCATGTGTCGTCTATGGCTATTGACCTAAGCCCCTTTTATAGGCAACATACCCGCCCGAATTATGCGGAAAAGGCACTGATACAAGCGTCATTCTTTCCAAAATCCACTTGAAACGACCTATGGAGTATCCATGAAGGTTCTTGTTGCTGTAAAGCGTGTTGTTGATTACAACGTTAAAGTTCGCGCCAAAGGCGATGGTAGTGATGTTGATTTGAACAATGTCAAAATGTCCATCAATCCATTCTGTGAAATTGCTGTTGAAGAAGCAGTGCGTCTTAAAGAGGCTGGTGTGGCCACTGAAGTGATCGCTGTTTCTGTAGGCCCTAAAGGCTGCCAGGAGCAAATTCGCACCGCTTTGGCACTGGGTGCCGACCGTGGTATTCATGTTGAGACAGACACAGCGGTTGAGCCTCTCGTTGTTGCGAAACTGTTAAAGGGTGTTACCGATAAGGAAGCACCGCAGCTGGTTATCTTGGGTAAGCAGTCTATTGATGGCGACAACAACCAAACCGGACAAATGTTGGGCGCTCTGGCCAATATGCCCCAGGGCACATTCGCATCGGAAGTCAAAATTGAGGGTGATAAAGTGAGTGTTACTCGCGAAGTCGATGCAGGTATGCAGACGATTAGCTTGAATCTTCCCGCTATTGTGACCACAGACTTGCGCCTGAACGAACCCCGCTATGCCTCTTTGCCCAATATTATGAAGGCGAAGAAAAAGCAGCTTGATGTTTTTTCACCGGCAGATCTGGGTGTAGAAGTGAAAACTCACCTCACACAATTGCGCGTTGAGCCACCAGCTGAGCGCGCTGCGGGCATCAAGGTTGAAAGTGTCGAGCAGTTAGTCGACAAACTGAAGAACGAGGCGAAGGTAATCTGATGAGTACTCTAGTAATTGCAGAACACGATAATAGCAGCCTGAAGCCTGCTACTCTTTGCGCCGTAGCAGCCGCTCAGGCACTCGGTGCTGATATTGATATCCTGGTTGCCGGTGCTGATTGCGGTGCGGTTGCCGCTCAAGCTGCAGCAATTCCGGGCGTAGGTAAAGTTCTGAACGCTGACAATGCAGTTTATGCACACCAGTTGGCCGAAAACGTCAGCTTGTTGATTGCCGAGCTCGGCGCTTCTTACGACAATATTGTTGCGCCAGATACCAGCAATGGAAAAAACACGACGCCAAGAGTTGCGGCGCTGCTGGATGTTGGCCAGATCTCCGATATTATTTCGGTTGAGTCGGCCGATACATTCAAACGGCCTATCTATGCCGGTAACGTAATAGCCACTGTGCAAAGCGCCGACGCCAAAAAAGTGATGACTGTTCGTTGCACCGCATTTGATGCTGTTCCAGCTGAAGGCGGTTCTGCTACGGTTGAGGCTGTAGACGCCGTTCACGACGCCGGCATATCCACTTTTGTCAGTGAAGAAGTTGCAGTTTCCGATCGCCCTGAACTGACTGCTGCCAGCGTGGTAATTTCCGGTGGTCGCGGTATGCAAAATGGCGAAAACTTCAAAATGCTAGACGGAATCGCCGACAAACTGGGCGCTGCTATTGGTGCTTCCAGAGCCGCGGTTGACGCCGGTTTTGTACCCAATGATATGCAGGTTGGACAAACGGGTAAGATTGTTGCGCCCGATCTCTATATCGCCGTGGGTATTTCCGGAGCTATCCAGCATCTTGCGGGTATGAAAGACTCTAAAGTGATTGTCGCCATTAACAAAGACGAAGATGCTCCCATCTTTCAGGTTGCTGACTATGGTCTGGTTGCCGATTTGTTTGATGCGTTACCTGAGCTGGAAGCGGCGCTGTAATACTTGGTAGACAACCTTAAAACCGGCTTTTTAGCCGGTTTTTTTATGCCTGGTTTTTGAGCCCGCCTTGTTTCAGGAGGGAGGATTAGTCCCGGCGCAGGCGATCTGTAACGGCAATTGGTGTGGCGAAATTGAGCACCACCACGTAGGACGATACCAGGAAGGTAATGATGGTTGTGGCCTGTATCAATAGGGATGCCTGCTCCGAAATGAGTGCTCCCCCAATAGCGACATAGGCGATTAGCAGCGAAAATTCGCTTGCCTGGCCGAGTCGAAACCCAAGGTCCCAGGCCAGCTCGCGTTTTTCGCTAACGCCCTTGAGTAAAAAGCGATAAACCACAGGTTTTAATCCCAATACCAGAGCCGACAGTACCAGCGCTGGAATGAGTACGTCACCTAATAGCCCCAAATTGAATCGGGCACCGACAGAAAAGAAAAACAGGATTAGGAAAAAATCTCGCAATGGTTTGAGGTTAACCGCTATGTACTGGGATATAGGGCTGGTGGCGATCGTGATGCCGGCTATAAATGCCCCGATCTCGCCCGACAATCCCATCATTTGTGCCGTTTCCGCCAGGCCCAGGCACCAGCCGATGGCGAGCAAAAAGATATACTCATGAAATCGATCGAATCGACCAATCAATGGCAGAAGAACGTAGCGGACCATCAGTAATGCGCCACCTGCCAAAACCGGCAGGCCTGCCAAGGATAAGGCGATATCTTTGGCCATGGTGTCGGTACTGCCAGAAGCGAATGATAGCAGTAGCATCAGCACAATAATTGCCAGCACGTCTTGCAGAAGTAGCAGGCCGATCATCAGCTCGCCTATGTGCCGGTGGTGTAGAACCGTCGTGGGCAATAACTTGATGCCGATAATCGTCGAGGAAAACATCATCGCTGCGCCTACGATGAGCGCGTCCATGCCGGATAACCCGAACACACGAGCAACGGCGTAACCCATAAACAGAAAAATGGCTGAGCTAAAAATAGCCACTACAGTGGATTTTCGTAGGGTGGCCCACAACGCCTGGGGTTGCATATCCAGCCCGAGTAAAAACAGTAGAAAAATGATGCCTACATGGCCAATGTCGGACAAGAGATTCAGGTCAGTAACGAGAGACAGGCCATAGGGCCCGATCACCGCGCCCAAGGCTATGTAGGCAATAATCAGGGGTTGGCGCGTGTACAAAGCAATGGAGGCAAAAATAGCTGCCCCGGTGAAGATGAGAAAAAAGGAGAATGTAACTGTGCTGGGTTCCATTGCACCTTTATCCTTAGGAAAGCCTGTTTCGGCAGTTTAAACAAGACACTATAGAATAGAAACCGGCAGCTTGGGCCGCCGGCTCTGTTAACGACGTCTAAACAATGGTGCAGGTTCGTCTGTGGCAGCCTGGTAATGCTCGCTGAATTCGTTTAGCGCTGATAGCGCCCCTTCGAGTTCACTGTCATCAGCCAGCGCAAAGGCATTAAAACCACAACGATGAAGGTAGTGCATCTGATCGCGGATAAAGCCTCCTACTGCGCGTAACTCACCTTTGAAGCCTTTTTCTCGAAGCTCCCGGGCGTAGGAAAAGCCACGGCCGTCAGTAAAAGCAGGGAAGTTGACCGCCACCAGAGCGAGTTCGTTCAAATGCTCCAGCAAAGGTGCCGGTGGCTGGCCGGGCTCCAGTTGCACGGCGCTGTTGGTTTTGGCGTCCAGCGTCATCCACTGTTCAAGAGACAAGATGTGCTGTACGCGCGGTGCTGTCCCTTCCGGATCCATCGGTAGCCACCCGTCATTTTCAACGATGGCGCCGTCCTTAATCAGCTTTGGCATAGACACGCTCCTTAAATGGGTCCAACCCGACACGGTTGTAGGTGTCCAGGAATGCTTCGTCCTCTGCCCGAAGATCGACAAAGGTCGTCAGAATACGATCAATGACATCCGGCATGTCATCTTGTTTAAACGAGGGGCCAAGAATCTTGCCGATGGCGGCATTTTTGTCCTTGCTGCCCCCCAGGCTCACTTGATAGAACTCCTGGCCTTTTTTATCCACGCCGAGAACGCCTATGTGGCCGATATGGTGATGGCCGCAGGCGTTCATACAGCCACTGATGTTGAGGTCCAGCGGGCCGAGATCATAGACATAATCAACATCATCGAAACGACGCTGAATGGCTTCGGCCACCGGAATCGATTTGGCATTGGCAAGTGCACAATAATCACCGCCCGGGCAGCAAATCATATCCGTAAGATAGCCGATATTGGCTGTTGCCAGGTCGGCCCCTTGCAGTGCCTGCCATAAATTGTAGAGTTCATCCTTGCGTACATCTGCCAGCACAATATTCTGCTCATGTGTTGTTCGCAGTTCGCCGAAGGAGTATTGGTCTGCCAGGTCAGCCAGCAATTCCAGCTGGCGATCGGTAATATCGCCAGGAGCATAACCTGTGGCCTTCAACGAGATGTTAACGATGCGATAACCCGGAACGTGATGGGCCACGGTATTTCGCTTCACCCAATTGCTAAACAGGGGGTCGGTGTCGCGCTGGCGCTCCAGCGCCTTCAATGCAGATTCGGCCTCTATCACCTCGTAGTCGGGCGCCGTAAAACACGCTTTGCTGCGTTCGATAACGTCCTGGGTTAAGGTGCTGGGCCCCTCCTTGATGGAGGCCCATTCTTCTTCCACTGCTGTGCGGAATGCGTCGACACCCATAGCTCTAACGAGTATTTTTATGCGCGCCTTATATTTGTTATCTCGGCGACCATTTTGATTGTAAACACGCAATATGGCTTCGAGATAGGTCAGCAGATGTTTCTTGTCCAGCCAGTCACACACAACGGATCCGATGACCGGTGTTCTGCCCAGTCCGCCGCCGACGATAACCTTGAAGCCGACTTCGCCTTGTTCATTGGTGACCAGATCCAGACCAATGTCGTGGTTGTAGATAGCGGCGCGGTCTTGTGTGGTTCCGCAAACGGCGATTTTGAATTTTCGGGGTAGAAAGGCGAATTCCGGGTGCAACGTAGACCATTGCCTGATGATTTCGCAGTAGGGGCGGGGGTCTTCCAATTCATCCGTCGCGACACCGGCAAATTGATCAGTTGTGGTGTTACGAATGCAATTGCCGCTTGTTTGAATGGCGTGCATTTGAACGGAGGCCAGTTCTTCGAGTATGTCAGGCACGTCTTCCAGTCTTGGCCAATTGAGCTGAACATTTTGGCGGGTGCTAATGTGAGCGTAACCCTTGTCATATTTGCGGGTGAGGTGCGCAAGCATGCGTACCTGGGTACTGTTTAGCAGGCCATAGGGAACGGCAATTCTTAGCATGGGCGCCAATCGCTGGATATAAAGACCGTTCTGCAGGCGCAGCGGCAGGAACGCATCTTCAGAAATTTCACCGGCGAGAAAACGTTGGGTCTGGTCTCTAAACTGAGCAACCCGTTGGTCGACGATCGTCTGATCGTGCTGGTCATAAACGTACATCTAAAAATCCTGTGCAACGTGATCCGGCGACGGACACCCGGAAATGAGGCGCTACTTTAGCAGAAAAGTCGGCGCTATAATTAGTCTTGTTTTTCATAAGGTTAGAATTCGAATTGCGACTGGATAATTATACTTCCCGGATGCCACTTTTCGACTTGGGATCGGCGTCGATACTGTTATACTACCCGCCGTCTTAATAGCTATTTTCAATGGAGAAATCATATGTCTGAAGAGCAGGATCTGGAAAGAAACGCCGATGGTATGGCCGACTCTATCGCCGCGACCGCCATTATTTCAATCGTTATAGTTACCCTGTATCTGTGGTTGTCCGGAATGCCTTCCTGATACTTGGTCGAACTGATCCCGAACACAGCCTGCTCAGCCTGCTGTGTTCTTTAGCACCAGTTGAACAATCGTATATAGTGCCCCCATAAACACCAACGTGAAAACGACACCGGCTATTACAAACACGCTAAACTTCCCTTGTTTGAAATCCCTTTCGCGGTTTTTACTGCTTTGCACACCCAGGCCAGCGGCAAATACGCTACCAATAACCTGAAAGGGGTTTAGTGAAGAGCGTTTTTTGTCGCCGCTCTCCACATCGTTTAGTTCCGGGTCCGTCATCAATATCATCCTGCTTTAATAGCTTAAGTTTGGCGCCAGCCAGCGCTCCATTTCGGCAAGTTCTTTGCCTTTGCGTCTGGCCAGACTTTCAACCTGATCTCTGCCAATCTTTCCCACTGCAAAATAGCGGGATTCCGGGTGGGAAAAATAAAAGCCACTGACTGCCGCCGCCGGAGACATCGCGAAGTTGCTCGACAGGCTAACACCACAGGTGTTTTGGGCATCCAGCAATTTAAAGAGTGTGGCTTTCTCGGTGTGATCCGGGCAGGCAGGATATCCTGGGGCGGGGCGAACACCTTGATACCGCTCTTTGATCAAGTCTTCGTTGCTGAGCGATTCCTCAGCGGCGTATCCCCAAATCTCCTGACGTACCAGGCGATGTAGGTGCTCGGCAAAAGCTTCTGCCAAACGGTCGGCAAGGGCTTTGGCCATGATACTGTTGTAGTCGTCGTGATCAGCTTCAAACTTCTTAGCCAGTTCGTCAACGCCATGCCCTGTGGTCACACAAAAACCACCGACATAGTCGGAAAGGCCGCTATCGGCAGGTGCCACGAAATCTGCGAGGCTGAAATTCGGCTTGCCATCGACCTTTTCGACTTGCTGCCTTAAATGGTGCAAGGTTGCGATTTGTTCACTCCGCGATTCGTCGGCATAGACGGCAATATCATCGCCGTTTACTCTCGCCGCGGGCCAAAACCCAATGGTGGCTTTTGCAGTGAACAATTTTTCGTCAATGATTCGCTTGAGCATGGCCTTGGCGTCATCAAACAATTCGCGCGCCTGTGCGCCAACCACTTTATCGTCAAGGATCTTTGGATATTTTCCGGCTAGCTCCCAGGTGATAAAGAAAGGGGTCCAATCCAGGGTGTCCAATAGATCTTCCAGGGGGAAGTCGTCAAATACGCGGGTGCCTATAAAGGCAGGACGGGGGGGCTGATATTGCGTCCAGTCCAGATTCAATCCGCGCTTTACCGCCTCGGCGTATGCCAATTGTTTGGCACGCGGTTTTCGTTTACCGATGCGCTCGCGAACAACTTCATAGTCAGCACGTGTTGTCGAGATAAACTCATCCTTGGACGCGTTCATTAGCTTTGTAGCCACAGAGACACTGCGCGACGCGTCGGGCACGTATATGGTGATATCACTGCTGTATTTCGGCTCAATTTTAACTGCAGTGTGTGCCTTGGACGTTGTCGCCCCGCCAATCATCAGTGGTACGGAAAAACCGAGGCGCTGCATTTCACTGGCCACATGAGACATCTCATCCAAAGACGGTGTAATCAGTCCGCTCAGGCCAATAATATCAACATCCTGCTCTTTCGCTGTGCGCAAAATTTCGTCACAGGAAACCATCACACCCAGGTCAATGACCTCGAAGTTGTTACATTGCAGCACCACACCCACAATATTTTTGCCAATATCGTGTACGTCGCCCTTTACCGTCGCCATCAGGATTTTGCCGTTGCTGCTGCTACCTTCGGATTTCTCATCTTCTATATAGGGTTGCAGGTATGCCACAGACTGTTTCATCACCCTGGCGCTTTTAACCACCTGTGGTAGAAACATTTTGCCGTCACCGAACAGGTCACCCACGACATTCATGCCGTCCATCAAGGGGCCTTCGATAACCTGAATGGGCCTGTCAAACTCGTGTCGCGCTTCCTCAGTGTCTTCGATAATCCAGGTGTTAATGCCTTTTACGAGCGCGTGCTGAAGACGTTTGGCAACGGGTTCCTCGCGCCAACTCAAGTCTTCTTTGCGCTCGATAACAGCGCCGCTGCCGCGAAAAGATTCCGCCAGATCGAGCAGGCGTTCGGTACCATCGTCCCGACGGTTGAGGACGATGTCTTCAACCGCCTCGCGAAGCTCTTTAGGGAGGTCATCGTAGACCGCCAGTTGACTGGCGTTTACGATACCCATATCCATACCAGCTTTGATCGCGTGATAGAGAAATACGGAGTGGATCGCCTCGCGCACGGCGTTGTTGCCGCGAAACGAAAAGGACACGTTACTTACGCCCCCGGATACCAGTGCGTGTGGAAGGTTTTGCTTAATCCAGCGGGTTGCCTCTATGAAATCAACCGCATAGTTATTGTGTTCGTCAATACCTGTAGCTACGGCAAAAATATTTGGATCGAATATTATGTCTGCTGGATCAAAGCCCACTTTGTCGACCAGAACATCATAAGAGCGGCGGCAAATTTCGGTTTTTCTTTCCAGCGAGTCAGCCTGACCCGATTCATCAAAGGCCATTACCACAACAGCAGCGCCGTAAAAAAGGCACAGCCGCGCCTTCTCGATAAACTCCTCTTCACCTTCTTTAAGGCTAATGGAGTTCACAATTGCTTTGCCCTGAATGCAACGCAGGCCGGCCTCGATAACGTTCCACTTCGAGGAATCGACCATGATAGGTACACGCGAAATATCAGGTTCTGAGGCTATAAGATTGAGGAAGGTTACCATGGCCTCCTCGGAATCCAGCATGCCTTCATCCATATTGATATCGATAACCTGAGCTCCATCCTCTACCTGGATGCGTGCCACAGTAAGAGCGGCCTCGTAGTCACCCTCCAGAATAAGACGCTTGAATGCGGCGGAGCCGGTAACATTACAGCGTTCGCCAACATTCACGAACAAACTGTCCGGGGTAATGTTAAACGGCTCAAGTCCACTGAGCCGGCAAGCTGGCGCTATGGAAGGCAGGGCGCGCGGAGCAACGTGCTCAACCGCCCGTGCGATAGCGCGAATATGGGCGGGGGTTGTGCCGCAGCATCCGCCTACCAGATTTAGAAAACCGCGCTCGGCGAAATCCTTCAGATCATTATTCATGTCCTCGGGTGTTTCATCGTACTCACCGAAGGCGTTGGGCAGGCCGGCGTTGAAATGGCCGCTAAAGTGGCATGAAGCCGATCCTGCCAGCTCCTCCACAAATGGGCTGATTTCCTTAAATCGTCGACCACAATTGGTGCCAACGATAAGGGGTTTGGCATGTGCTACGGCGTTCCAGAATGCCTCGGGGCTTTGACCTGACAATACCCGCCCACTGATATCGGGGAAGGTGACCGATATCATTAGCGGTAATTCTGCCTGGCGCTCCTTGAAAACT
The DNA here is from genome assembly GCA_036961345.1 of Halioglobus sp. Taxonomy (GTDB): domain Bacteria; phylum Pseudomonadota; class Gammaproteobacteria; order Pseudomonadales; family Halieaceae; genus JBALVT01. The sequence goes on along the minus strand of JBALVT010000019.1, from coordinate 13,671 downwards.
TCCAATACGGCGAAGATGGCCGCTTTGGCATTGAGCGTATCGAAAATGGTTTCGATCATCAGGAAGTCTACACCGCCATCGATCAAGGCGTGGGTAGCCTCGGCGTAGTCATGTCGAAGTGTTTCGAAGCTGATGTTTCGAGCACCGGGGTTATTAACGTCGGGCGAAATAGACGCTGTTCTTGGTGTTGGACCAAGCACACCGGCAACATAACGGGGTTTGTCGGGCGTTAGGGCCGTTACCTCATCGGCCACTGCGCGGGCAATTTTGGCCGATGCGAGGTTTAGTTCCGCCGCATAGTTCTCCAGGTTGTAATCCGACTGAGCCACAGCAGTACTGTTGAAACTATTGGTTTCAATTATGTCGGCGCCAGCATCCAGAAACTGCCGGTGAATTTTGGCGATAATCTCAGGGCGCGTTAGCGATAGCAGGTCGTTATTGCCTTTGAGGTCCGTGGCGTGATCTGTGAATCTATCTCCGCGATAATCCGCCTCTACCAGGCCTTCTTCCTGAATCATGGTACCCATGGCACCGTCGATCACCAAAATACGGTTTTGGAGAGCTTGCGCCAGGGGATGCAGGGGAATTTGTTGCTCGGCAGTCATTGTCTTACTAAGTCCTTGGTGATTAAAAGAAAGACCAGATGTCCTCCCAAAAAAGCGGGGTATTCTAACAGATTGCACTCTCTTTGGCCTGAAATTCAGCTACTTCTCGCGTATTTGGGTACAATTTTGCTAGAATACCTGAGTAATTTACTCGGATTGGATATGAAGATGGTAACCATCACAGAATCGGCACAGGATTACCTGGCGGAATTGCTCACAAAACAGGAAGACGCGCTCGGCGTACGTGTATTCATTAATCAGCCTGGAACCTCCAGGGCCGAGACCTGCATTGCCTATTGTCGGCAGGATGACATCACCGAAAGTGATGAAAAACACGAATACGAGAAGTTTTCCGCGTGGTTCGAGGGCCGCAGTATCCCTTTTCTGGAAGATGCCCTGGTTGACTACTCCAAAGACCGTATGGGTGGCCAGCTGACAATTAAGGCGCCCAATGCCAAGATGCCCAGGGTAGATGAAGACAGTCCGCTGGAAGATCGCATTAACTATGTCCTGTACAACGAGGTTAATCCTGCGCTTGCTGCCCATGGCGGTGAGGTCAGCTTGTTAGAGGTTACTGAAGACCACTACGCTGTATTAAAATTTGGCGGCGGGTGTCAGGGCTGTAGTGCGGTAGATGAAACCCTGAAAGGCGGCGTAGAGAAAACCCTGCTTGAGCAGCTCCCGCAGCTCAAAGGCGTGCGCGATACTACCGATCATTCTGACACCTCGCAGGCTTACTACTAACGCCATGCCTGAATCTGCTGCAATGAAGTTGGAAGTGGATATTGTGTCCGATGTTGTCTGCCCCTGGTGCATTATTGGCTACCGGCAGTTACAGAAGGCTCTGGATATGATGCCCGGACAGTTTGAGGTGGATATTCGCTGGCACCCCTTTGAACTGAACCCCGGTATGCCACAGGAGGGGCAAGATGTGGGCGAGCATTTGGCCCAGAAGTATGGGACATCTCCCGAGCAGAGTCAGGCGGCGCGCTCTCGCCTTACATCGCTTGGAGATTCACTCGGTTTTAAGTTTGATTACTCCCCGGGCATGCGGATGGTCAACACATTTCGAGCACATCAACTATTGCACTGGGCGGGTGAACAGGGATTACAAACACCACTTAAATTGGCTTTGTTTGAAGCCTTTTTCAGTAACAGAGAAGATGTCAGTGACGCTGATGTTTTAGTAAAGGTCGCGCAAAATGTTGGGCTTTCGGGCGAACAAGCTCGAGAGCTTATCTCAAGCAGATGTTATGAAACTGATGTTCGCAAGGAACAGCAGTACTGGTTAGACCAGGATGTTCACGGTGTACCTGCATTTGTTTTTAATAATAAACACATGGTTCCCGGCGCACAGGAAGCAGACACATTTGTTCGCATTCTAAACAAAATTGGAGCTCAACAAGCTGCCTGACCAAGTTTCCCGGTAGCCTGCCGTTTTTGCGCAAGTATCAGTACTTCAGCGAAGTTAACCATCCCAAAATCCGTGATAAAGCGGTAAAAACCCAGTTTTGGAAATCTAGCCACCAGCGGGGTGATTCCCGCTGAATGCTGTCTTGATGGGCACGTTTTATAAGATAGCCATGAATGTGTGTGACGTCGGTGGTGGATAACACGTCATCAAAACGCGGCATACCGGCACCTTCAGCCATACCTTGAAGCACCACAGCGGCGAAGTTTTCATGCCACACCTGGGGTAGGCGCCGTAAATCCGGTATTGAACCATCACTCACGGCGTTGACCCCGTGGCAGCGTGCGCAGTATTTGTTATATAGAGCTTGTCCACTATCCAGGTCATCGTCACTTAGAGGGGATTCCGGAGGTGGTACCGGGAGTTTGACAGAGGCGGGCGCCGGGGGCAGTTGGCCTCGGGCACCGAGTTTGAACGTCATGGCCCGGCCTTTAGTTGTGGGCATGTTGTAATCGACCCCCAAAATCATGCTCATACCGCCACCTCTTCCCACCAGGAATGTGACATATTGTTCGCCGTTTATTGCGTAGGTAATTGGCGCCGCCATTACGCCGTTTTGCACATTCATAGACCAAAGTTCGCTGCCATTGTCGGCTTGATAAGCATGGACAAAACCATCCACGGTGCCCTGAAAGACAAGATTGCCAGCCGTGGCCAGCGTGCCGCCGTTGCCAATATAAGCGTGGGGCTGGCGCCAAATTTCCTCTTGCTTGATAGGGTCCCATGCCAGCAAAAATCCTTTTGGTACATGTTTTATCAGTGCCTGGGCGAGGAGCTGGTTGTCGGGAGGTGCAATGGTGTCGTAACCAAGGTTCCATTGATTGGCTTGAAAAACGAAATCATCATCATTGGTAAACTGCGTACCCATGTCCATTGCCGGAATATACATGAGGCCTGTATCGGGGCTGTATGACATTGAATGCCAATTGTGGCCACCGATGCCTGTGGGAAATACCATAGAGGTGGTGCCATTTTTGTATCTGGCTTCGGGACGCTCTACCGGGCGGGAAGTGGTCATGTCTATGTGGCTGGCCCAGTTGACGGTGACATAGGGTTCTGCAGACAGTAATTCCCCATTTGTACGATCAATAAGATAGAAAAAGCCAGCCTTCGGGGCCTGCATAATCACTTTACGCGGTTCGCCGTTCCACAGGATGTCTTGTAGCACCATCTGTTGGGTTGCGGTGTAGTCCCAGCTTTCACCGTTAACCTGTTGGTAGTGCCACACGTACTCGCCACTATCCGCGTTTAGCGCAACAATCGAAGTGAGGAATAAATTGTCGCCGCCACCAGGGCTGCGAATTTCTTGATTGTGCGGGGAGCCGTTGCCAACGCCGATATAGAGCAAATTGAGTTCGGGGTCGAAGGCGATAGAATCCCAAACGGTTCCGCCGCCACCGTAACGCCACCACTGTCCTTTCCAGGTGCTTGCTGCCATTTCCATTGAGGCATTTTCAAAGCCGTCAGCCGGGTTTCCCGGAACCGTGTAAAAGCGCCATAGCTGTTCACCGGTAAGCCCATCGTAGGCCGACACGTAGCCGCGCACGCCAAATTCTGCACCGCCGTTGCCAATAATGATTTTTCCGTTTGCGACTCTTGGTGCGCCGGTAATACTGTATGGGGCTGTGGTATCGACTGTTTGAGTTTGCCAGTTAAGTGTTCCCGTTTGGGCGTCGATAGAAATCAGACGGCCATCCAGAGCGCCAACATAAACGCTGTTTTGCCATATCGCCACGCCCCGATTTACAACGCCACAGCAGTACTTATATGCGGTTTGCCGCGGCACTTCAGGATCGTACTTCCATAACAGGCTGCCATCACGAGCATCCAGTGCATAAACAACACTCCAGGCACCGGTGAAAAACATGACGCCGTCTACAACCAGCGGCGTCGCCTGTAGCCCGCGCTCGGTATCGGTTTCAAATGTCCAGGCCAGGCCCAGGTTTTCGACGCTTGTGTTATTTATCTGGTCGAGGGGACTATAGCGACGCTCTTGATAGGTGCGCCCGTGGGTCAGCCAGTTTGCGGTCTCAGAATCGGCCTCGCGTAGCCGCTGGTCTGTTACGGGTGCAGCGCAAATTTCGCTGCAGATAAACAGTGCGGCTGAAAGAGTCACTAGCAGGATTTTCAACATATTCTCCGACGGCGATGAGGCTTTATTGTTTTACTCGTCTGCGGGTAATTTCAGAATTCGGATATTGCGGTACCACACTTTATCCCAGTGATCCTGCAGGCCTATATGGCCACGCTTTAATTTGCCGTAACTGGGTCGGTCGGTAAACTTGCTGGCCTGGTACAACGACTCCCACTCGGGGCTGCCAAGTTCGAATTTAGCGGTTAGTCGGTTATTCAGCCAAAATTCGATGTGTGGGCCTCTGGCAATGATATGCACATTGTTCCAGCTGCCGAACGGGTTGGATGTATCGTGGTCGGGCACAATCATATCGTAATAGGCGCCTGATCGATGCGTGGGGTTGCGGGCATCCCAATGGCCGGCATTGTCCAGGACCTGCATCTCTATCGCCGTGTGATGTATTGAACCGCCGGACTCATCTCCGCGGATAAAAATGCCGCTATTACCCGAGTCAGAAATACTCCACTCAAGCTTTAATTCAAAGTTCTCGAACTGTTCACGTGAGATGATATCGCCGCCGCCACCAACTCGAGCGAGGCAGCCATTTTCGATTGCCCAGCCATCATTTAGCGCATCTTCTTTGTAGCTGCGCCATTGTTCAAGACTGCTGCCGTCAAACAACAGGCTCCAACCCTCGGCTTGTTCGGGCTCTGCTAGAGCGTTACTGCACTCCCTGGCATCGATGATAGGGTCGTCGCCGCAACCGCTCAGTGCAAGCGCTCCCGCTGTAAAGAGGAGGGCAGTTGCGCGTTCCAAAAGAAAACGCCCGGTTTTCTTTTGGAAAATTGCAACTGAGCCCGTTATAGACGCCATGGTGATCGCTAGCGCTGATTTTTCCTGCCAGGTAAAACGTCTTTAAGCTTGTCTCGCATTTCCATAAGACACGTTTCGGTGGTTTCCCAGTCAATGCAACCATCTGTTACAGATACGCCGTATTTGAGTTCGTCCAGGTTCTTGGGGATAGACTGATTGCCCGCCTTTAGATTGCTCTCCACCATTAATGCGACGATGGAATTGTTGCCTTCCAAAATCTGATTGGCCACGTTTTCGACAACCAGGGGTTGCAGTTCCGGTTGTTTGTTTGAGTTGGCATGACTGCAATCGACCATGATGTTCTTCTTAACACCCGCTTTTTCCAGCGCCTGCTCACAGAGGCGAATATGCACAGAGTCGTAGTTAGGGCCTGAGCTACCGCCACGCAACACAATATGTCCGTACGGGTTGCCGCGTGTGGTAAACACAGAAACCTGCCCCTGGCGGTTGATCCCAAGGAAGCGGTGTGGATTGGCGACCGAGTTCAAGGCGTTGGTCGCCACTGTGAGACCGCCGTCCGTGCCATTTTTGAATCCCACTGACGAGGAAAGGCCACTAGCCATTTCCCGGTGGGTTTGCGATTCGGTAGTTCTTGCGCCGATAGCGGACCAACTAATCAGGTCCTGCAGGTATTGCGGCGAGATGGGGTCCAGTGCTTCTGTGGAGGTAGGTAGCCCCAGTTCAAGAATATCCAGCAGCAATTTGCGGCCGATTTGAAGTCCTTCCTCAAGCTTGAATGAGTCATCCAGGTAGGGGTCGTTGATCAGCCCTTTCCAGCCCACAGTGGTGCGTGGCTTTTCAAAGTACACTCGCATCACGATATACAGTGTATCTGAAACCTTGTCCGCCAATTCGCGAAGGCGCCGGGCATAGTCCAGAGCCGCCTCAGTGTCGTGAATTGAACACGGGCCCACCACAACAAACAGGCGGTGATCCTTGCCATCCAGAATATTCTCGATCACCTTTCGGCTGTCGGCCAGATTGGCATTAACCGCTTCGGACATGGGCAGAGACTGCTTGAGTTGCTCTGGTGTAATTAAAACGTTCTGTGAATCCACATTGACGTTGTGTACTTCGATGTTGCTCATTAGTGATTACCTGATAGAGTACTTTACTCGCGCCCCAAGGCCTCTTGCCCGGGCGGGCCATTCTATAATAGAGCAGAGTTTTTGGGTACCGATATGCCCTCTCAAAACGACTCTGCGTGGATTAGTACCATCATGGAGGCATCATTGCCGGAAACCGCGCGTTCCACACTTTACGATATTGATCCATTATTGCCCTCTATCGAAGCAGGGTTTACTTTGCTCACACCCAATTTTCGCCTTGCCCGGCGGATAAAAACGGTTTGGGATTCTCGTCAACTTGCAGATGGTAAAATGGTTTGGGCCCCTCTGCCTGTGTTGCCGATGGAAGGGTGGTTGCGCGAACGTTTGGCGCTGGCTATTGAGCTGGGTTTACTTGGCCCCGAGGTTGTCATGACCGAGGGCCAGGCTATTGAACTGTGGCAACAGGTCATCACTGAGCACCAAAACACCTGTAACCGCTATAGTTTGCTCAGGCCCCAGGCGGCAGCAGCGTTGGCCAGCCAAGCGCGAGAGGCGCTTGTGCGCTGGCAGGTGGATCTTCATTCAGGCCAGGTCAGACCCGAATTTGAACTTGACGAAGACTGCGCCACTTATCTCGAGTGGCATGACGCCTTTAATTTGAAGCTGGAGCAGAGGGGGCTGACGACTTTTCCCAGCGCTGTAAAAGCGCTTCTGGGCGTCGCCGAGTCAATGCCAAAATCCGCCATTGCTTTGGTCGATTTTGATGATATACCCCCGCTTTATCGAGCCTTTGTGGACGCTTGTTCTTCTGTAGTAGAACCCATTAACAACCAGCGGCAGCCAGGACATTGCATTGCGCATGCCTTTCCCGATCAACGCTCGGAACTGCGCGCCGCAGCTCGATGGGCCAAACAGCGAAACGAGGAGGATCCAGATTCTACGGTGGCGATTATTTTGCCGAATATGAGCCAGGACCGTACCACTTTGGAATACCTTCTGCGCCGGGAATTCTCTTGTCTTGAACAAAACTATCAAGCGCTGCCGGTGAATTTTTCGGCGGGTGTGAGCCTCGATAGCGTTCCAGTTATAAAAGATGCCTTGCGGGCGTTAGGTCTTACTGGCAATCAGGTAAAGGTCACCGAAGTGGTCGCTTTGTTACAGTCCCGTTTCTTGGCAATGCCCGATGCCAATAGTGCGCTGGCGGTTAAGTTTTTGAGTGGTCTGTATGCCGACGGTAGGGAGCAGATTGAAACAGGCCAGCTGCGGAATATGGCCAGTCATATAAAACTTGGTGAGGGGAAAGGACTGATATTGGGCGAAAAACTCATGGCTGTTTCCCAGCTGCGAGAGCTGAAGCAGCGCCACAAACCCTCTGCATGGGTGGCACACTTGTCGAAGGTATTGGATATCTGGGGCTGGCCGGGGAGCGGGGCGCTCGATTCCTGGGAGTATCAACAGGTTGAAATGTGGTATCGCCTGCTGGACAACTTTGCATCATTTGATGCGGTATCAGGTTCTTTATCTGCATCCGATGCGCTGCAGCTTCTTAAACGCAGTGCAGCTGGCCAGGTGTTCCAGCCGCAAACCGTGGATAGCCCGATTCAGGTTTTGGGGATGCTCGAAGGTGCTGGCCTGATATTCGACCATCTCTGGATCTGCTCGCTGCAGGGCAACAGCTGGCCGGCGCCTGCACGCCCAAGCCCGCTGATCCCTGTGTCGATACAACGAGAGCGCAAGATGCCTCACGCGACTGCTGAACGTGAATGGGAATTTGCCACAGCACTAATGCGCAGGTATATCTGTTGCGCCAAGCGCGTTAACGCCAGCTATGTGCAATCACTAAATGGCGTGCCAGAACTGCCCAGCGCTTTACTTGAAGGTTTCGAGTGGGCAGATGACGAATGCCCGGACCAAGACTTTGACCCTATCTGGCTTGAGCAGCGCAAGTCATCCAAGCTGGAATCTGTTCAGGACAATATCGCTCCTGCGCTTGGAGCGGCGGAATCAGAACGGCTTGGTGGTGGTAGTGGGCTGGTGGAAGATCAGTCGCACTGTCCGTTTCGTGCCTTTGCCAGGCGTCGTTTAAAGGTACAGCCCCTGGGTGATTTTCAAATAGGCTTGTCGGCCGCAGCCCGGGGATCCATTTTGCACGACGCACTTTATGCATTGTGGGGCCATATTGGTGATAGCCACACACTCGGCTCGATGCCAGAAAAAGATATCCAGAATTCGATTGTTGACGCCTGTGAAGCCGCTCTGCAGTCCATACCAGCACGACTGCGAATAGGCTTTGGTGAAGGTTACCTGAGTTTGGAAGCAAAGCGATTACACACGGTTCTTGGGCAGTGGTTACTGATAGAAAAACAGCGCAGCGAATTTGTCGTGCAAGCAAGGGAGCATGACATATCGTTGAATCTTTCGCCTTTGGAGATAAAGCTTAGAGTGGATCGGATTGACAAACTACCGGATGGCTCGGCGCTAATTATCGATTATAAATCCGGTCGGTCACAATTGAAGGACTGGCTGGGTGATCGACCCGCGAAGCCCCAGCTGTTGTTGTACGGCATAGCCTCTACAAAAGGTGCCGACACACAGCAAGTTTCGGCGCTTGCTTTCGCCCAGGTACGAGCCGGAGACTGCGCCTACGTGGGCGCCGGGGGCCAGGAAGTGGCGCCGGGTATTCGTACTGATATCGCCAAGTTGGTAGGCGAAAAACACAATGCCGATGATTGGGATAGTCTTAACGCTGCATGGCAGGTAATTCTTGAAAAATTGGTAGCAGACTTTGCCGCTGGAGAAGCCGCAGTTGACCCGCGCTCCGGGGCGAGTTGCGATTATTGTGGTCTGCAGCCGCTGTGCCGCATCGATGACGATAGGAGTAGTGCGTTATGAATATCGTCGATTTGGCAGAGCGATCAAGGGCTCTGGACCCCATGCACAGCTTTTGTGTGGGTGCACCGGCAGGCTCCGGGAAAACGGAGCTACTCATTCAACGCTATTTGACGCTCCTGGCCAGAGTGAGCCGGCCGGAACAGGTTCTTGCAATTACGTTTACCCGCAAAGCCGCGGCAGAAATGCGGGCGAGGGTGTTCGAAGCGCTGGTCGATGCAAAACGCGGTAAACCTTGTGAAGGTGACCACCAGTTACATACACGGGAACTGGCTTCAAAGGCTTTGCAAGTAGATGAAGAGCAGGGCTGGCGATTACTGAAAAATATCTCGCGACTCAACATTAAGACTATCGATGGTTTTTGCAGTTCACTAACCCGGCAAATGCCGGTATTAAGTGAGTTCGGTGGGCAGGCAGAGATTGTCGACAATGCCAGCGAGCTCTATGGGCAGGCAGTAACAGAGTTTTTTAAGCTGATAGAAAGCGATAACGTATTGGGCGAAGATCTGGCTGCCCTGATGTTGCACTTTGATAATAATTGGTCTCAGTTGCAGGAATTGCTTATGGCAATGCTGGGGCGAAGAGATCAGTGGCGTGCTTACATTGGCGTTCATCATCAGGCGGAAGAAGCGCAGGCGTATTTACTGCGCACAGTTAACACCGTAGTGACCGATGCACTGGTGGTGATAGAAGAAAAGCTGTCGCCCTATGCGAGTCAAATTCTGGATCTGCAAGTTTCTGCGGCAGGAAATCTACAGCTTAAACCGCCAGAGCGCTCCCCATCGTCAAGTGCTGGCGATCTCTCGCTTTGGCGAAATATACGCGCGCTGCTTTTGACTGCCACCGGTACATGGCGTGCTCGCGTGGACAAAAGAATGGGTTTTCCGGCGGGCAAGGGCGTGGCTCAAGAGCGCAAAGATCAAATAATGGCATTAATAGGTGAGCTAAAAGAAATCGATGGTCTGCTTGATGCGCTTAACATGGTAATGATCTTGCCGGAAATGACCCCCGGCAATGCGTCCTGGAAAATGGTGTTACATCTGTCGCGGATTTTGCCGATGCTCGCCGCGGAGCTGTTGCTGGTGTTTGGTCGTCGTGGTCAGGTAGACCATACGCAGGTGTCACTTTCTGCGCTACAGGCACTGGGTGAAGACGAACTTCCCACTGAGCTGGCACTGCGTTTGGATTACCAGCTGGAACATATTTTGGTCGATGAGTTTCAGGACACAGCCATCAACCAGTATGAGCTCGTTCGCCGGTTAACCCGTGGCTGGGGCGAGCACAATCAGAGCAATCCTGGTAGTCCGCGTACCCTTCTTGTAGTCGGTGACGGTATGCAGTCAATCTACGGGTTTCGCGATGCCAACGTGGGCCTATTTCTGCAGGCCAGAAGAGAAGGTTTTAATGGCGTTGAACTTGAATACCTGTCTTTATCGAGTAACTTTCGTTCTGATCAGGGTGTTGTAGATTGGGTTAACGATACGTTCGTTGGCGCGTTTCCAGACACAGAGGATGTTAGCCGCGGACAGATTCGCTTCACCCCGGCCAGCGCTGTGCGTCCTGGGGCAGAAGAACCCGCGGTGTCGTTAAAGGCCTTCACCGGCGAAAATCCCGCGCCTCTGGAAGTGGATGCAATCTGTGAAATGGTCCAGCAGGGCATCACCGCGAATGATTGCCAAAGTATTGCGATTCTTGCGCGTACCAGAACGCATTTACAGGCCATACTGGCCCAATTCAAAGAGCTTGAGATAGCTTACTCCGCCCAGGATATTGATAGCCTGGCAAGCTCCAGTGTTATCGTTGACTTAATGAGTTTGTGCCGGACGATTTCTAATCCTGCCGACCGAGTCGCCTGGATGGCAGTTTTAAGGGCCCCTTGGTGCGCTCTTCCTCTGAGCGATTTGCACGTTATTGGTACGGCCGGTGAAGCTGCGGCCTATACACCTGTGAGCCTCTTATTTGACGATCCCCAGGTGAAACAACAGTTGTCGGCCGACGGGAAAAATCGTCTTGCCAACGTGGCCGGCGCTATAGGCCGTGCATTTGATCAGCGCGACCGGCTGTCCCTGCGCGTGTGGATAGAACAGCTGTGGCTGGCGCTTGGCGGCGCCGCGAGTGTTCCATCCGAAAGCCACTTACATGACGCAGAACGGTTTTTTCAGCTGCTGGAACAGGCTGAACGTGAGGGCGAAGGGCTTTCAATTAGCTGGCTGCAAGATAAGTTGGGCAAGCTATTTGTTCAAACCGAAAACCCATCCAGCAAAGTTCAGGTTATGACACTGCATAAAGCGAAAGGGTTGGAGTTTGACTGGGTGATCATTCCAAGTTTACAAAAGACAACCCGGGTGAATGCAAAACCGCTGTTGTTGTGGGACGATCATAGCAGTGCCAGTGGTGAGAGAGGGTTTCTATTGGCGGCCAATGATCACAGCGCCGACAAGGAGCCTACCCTCTACAATTGGTTGAAAGTACAGCGCGCGGAGAAGGAAATCCTCGAAACCACGCGCCTGCTTTATGTCGGCTCAACCCGGGCGGTGCAGAAGTTACTGCTGACAGCCTGTGTGAAGTTTGATCCGGGGAAGGAGGAATACACTGCACCGCCCGGGCGATCTTTGTTGGCCAGTATATGGCCTACATTCGAAAAATACATGAGTGTTCAAGAGTCGGTGTCGCTGGAAAAACAAGAAGATCGCCTTGCAATAAATCGACCGCTTTATCGGCTTGACTCCGAGACGGTTCACCGATTGTCCGGGGCCTCGGCGCAGCGGCGCGTTTCGAATTCTGCCAACGATAATATTCCCGAACGCGTATTCAATCGCGAGGACCGCTACGTTGGTACAGTGGTTCACCTTGCCCTTGAACAGCTGTCCCGGCGAGCAATTTTGCCTCAGGCCCCCATTGAGCGCGATAACGACGCCTGGCATGGGGCATTGGCTGCTCTAGGCTTGTCTGGTGATGCATTAACTAAAGCGTCCGAACGCGTGCGACAATCCGTAAGTACTGTACTGGCCGATCCCACCGGGCGGTGGCTGCTATCTTCCGAGCATGCTGAAGCCAGCAGTGAACTGCCCCTGACCCGGGTAGACGAAAGCGGGAAAGTGGTGGATATTATTATCGATAGAACTTTCATCGACTCAGACACTCAGGAGCGATGGGTCGTAGACTACAAAAATAGCCAGCCCGAAGCGGGGGAGTCACTGGATGATTTTGCGCAAAGGGAGGCGAATACCTATCGAGACCAACTCAGAATTTACCGGGATTCGGTTTCTCATATGGGGGCCGCGCATGTTCAGTGCGCATTATATTTTACTGCCTTGGCCCATATGCATATCGTGAAGATCTAGGTGAACTTGCTTATTATATCGTCCGCATAACGCTTAACGCCGTCAATTTTTTTGTCCAAATCGTCGGTTTCTCCATGATAGAACGGCCAGGGCATGGTCAGAATATGGGTCACGCCGGCGTCTTCAAGGCGTTTGTACCCGTCGACATCGTAGGCATCGTTAGGGGTTGCCATCACTTCAAAGGGCTGATTTTCACGGCCCAGCTCCTTGCGCCAGGATTGAATTCTTTCGATGCTGTGAATAATCTCCTGACTCGATTGTAAATCGCTTACCCAGCCGTCCCCAAGGCGCGCTGCTCTGCGCATCGCCGGATCTGAGATGCCTCCTATCCAGATGGGAATATATTCGGTGGGCGCGGGGTTCATTTCCATAGCTTCGAACTGGTAATGTTGTCCTTGGTATTCGACCATTTCGCCGGTCCATAACAAACGCAAAATTTCCAGGATTTCATCGGTTCGTTTGCCCCGCGTTTTAAAGTCCTGCTGCATTAACTCAAACTCGTCGCTTGACCAACCGACGCCAATGGCTGGGGTGATTCGATTATTGGAGATAATTGCCGCTGTGCTAATGGCCTTGGCGGTGAGGTACGGATTGCGCATTGGCAGCACAAAAATATTGTTGGTAAAACGCAGGCGGGTGGTGATTGCAGCCAGGGCTCCAATCATGACCCAGGGATCAGGCCAGTCGGTAAACGATTGCCAGCGCCGGGTACCGTCTTCCGTATAGGGGTAGGGCGTGTTTATCTCCTGGGGATTTACCACATGGTCTGAAAACGACATGGCATGCCAGCCGTGTGTATCGGCAACAGGTGCCAACTTCGTCAGATGCGATACCGAACTAAAAGAGGTGGAGATAACAAACTTCATGTATCGGGCTCCAGAACATGGTGACGATACATGCTAACCGAGTACGCTATTTCTGCGCCAGCCAGATATTGAATTTTTTGTTCTGTGCCAGTTTTTCTACCCGAGAAAACCCATTTTTCAGGGTGGGCAAATAGGGAAGATGTTTGTTGGCAACCATGCACAGGACACCCGATGGTTGGAGATAGTTAGCGGCTTGTGCCAGCAGGCGCCGGCCAACATAATCCTCTACGGTATGGTTAGAATGAAACGGGGGATTACACAGAATGAGGTCGGCCTGTGGTCCCCGATAGTCGAGCAGAGCATCACCCTGGTAAAATTCGAAATTCGGCATGTTATCCGGATTCAGCGCTGCGGCATTGCTTGAAGCGGAGGCGACAGCCATTGCGGACTCGTCACAAAAGGCGACGTTGTCACAGATACCTTTTGCCTTTGCTACCAGGCCCAGGATACCGTTGCCGCAGGCAAGATCGACAGCGTGGGAAACGTGTTTCAATTGTCCC
>JBALVT010000199.1:0-7619 GCA_036961345.1 Halioglobus sp. | reverse complement strand
CTTGCTTGTATATCGTTGTCAGCCGGTATCGTCCAGCGTCTCTCACCAGTTTGGCCATCGAGTGAAATCAGTACCACGCGCTCACCGTGGTAGAACTGCGGGCTAAAGTAGAGATTGCCCTCGTTATCAAAGAGGGGGCCATTACCAACGAAGTACGCAGGCTCTGCAACCCAGTCAAGTTCAAACATTGGTGCTGCGACGCCCCAGACACTATCCGAATTGGCTACATTCACATGTATGGCATTAAAGGTATCCGGCTCGGGGATGACATCATAGCTATGCTGTCCCGCAGCGCGAGCGCCTACCGGCTTCCATTGAGTTTTCTCTGGTGGGCCAAACACCTTGGGGTTGTGAGGGCGATTGTTATCGAGATAAGTCTTGACCGCGAATACACCTATACCGAGTACTAGAACCAGTCCGAGGATTTTTTTCATGGTTAATTTCACCGTGAGCTATACGCTTTAAAAAGTGAGTGTGATTGGATTGAGGCGGGATAGCCACTTCCAAATTTCTACTGTGGTCAAGTCTAGTGAATGCTGGAGAATTCATGGAATCATATTCGGCCGAATATGATTCCTCTGCATTTAATGTCCAAGCGTAGACTCGCCGTTTGAGAAAAACGCTTTCAATCGCTTTGTCGCGAAATTGTTGGAGGCAGCCGGTCGATCTATACTCGCCTATTCGCTCAGCTACCGCGAGCTGGAGGAACTGATGCAGGAGCGAGGCTATATGGTCGACCATAATACGGTTCAACGCTAGATCATCCATAAAAAAAGAAAAATGCTGGCCTTCGGTGGTGAATGGATGAAACGTATTTGAAGATAGAGGGCGAGTGGAAATATTTCTATCGTGCAGTCGACTAGCAAGTTGATACCGTTGATTTTCTGCTGACTGCCAGGCGCGATAAGAAGGCAGAGTGTCCTCATAATTGCCCAGACCTAAAAAACAGCTGGACGACTATCGGCACTTCGCGTAGATTCCCGCTTCTATGGGAAGAATTACTGACATTCGCATCCGACGCCTCTTGTCGGTTGCGTTACTGGCTATGCTGCTCGCTGCACAATCAGCACAGGCCGGGCATTTTCATGCCAACTACCTGTTGGCAAATGATTGCCTGCAATGCTCAATTGACGGCGGTCAAGCGGTAAGTCCGCACATTCCTCAGGGCCCGGTTGTAACCAAGTCGGGTTTTGATGTTCCTCTCGCAGTTTCACCAGCAGCCTTTTCCACACACTATCGCCGCGCTGCCCGAGGCCCTCCTTCTCACTCCTGTTGATACACACATTCTTTTTTAACAGGAGATCGACATGAAACGCATTCTTTTGGCTACCCTCGTGGGTGCAGCCGGCCATGCTATGGCACAAAATTCTAACGAGCGCATGGAGCACGTACTGGTGTCCGTGCCCATCCACAAAAAAATATCAGAGACGGCACTGCCCGTTACTGTTTTATCAGGCGAAAAGCTACGCCGCGCAGTTGCTAGCAACATCGGCGAAACACTTGGTGGTATACCAGGCGTCGCCAGTGCCTCCTTTGGCCCGGGTGTAGGCCGCCCGGTCATTCGAGGGCAGCAGGGCGCGCGCGCCATTACGCTGACAAATGGCATTGCGGCGGCAGACGTATCTAGCCTCAGTCCCGACCACGCGGTAAGTGTTGAGCCAATGTTAGCCGAGAGCATTGAGGTGCTGCGCGGTCCCTCCACGTTGTTGTATGGGGGAGGAGCGATCGGCGGAGTTATCAATATCATCGATAATCGTATTCCGCGAGCACCGATCGATGGTATTCAAGGCGCCGTGGAGTATCGCTACGATAGTGCTGCGAGCATGGATACCGCCACGGTAAAACTTGAAGCCGGAGCGGGAGATTTTGCTTTCCACTTCAGCGGCACCGCCCGGGACTTTGATAACCTGGACATTCCAGGTTTGGCCATCGATGAGGAGGCAGTGGAAGCACAGGAAGAATTGCTCGGCGGTGAGCACGATGAAGAGCATGAAGAGGAAGGAATCGAGAATACCGATGGCTTCATCGCCAATACCGATGGCGATACAGATAACTTCACGCTGGGTGCCAGCTACCAGATCGGTAAGCAAGGATTTATCGGCTTCGCGTATAACAGCTTCGAAACCAATTACGGAATACCTCCAGGCTCTCATGGTCATGAGGAAGAGCACGGAGAGGAAGAGCACGATGAGGATGAGCATGAAGACGAAGAACATGCAGAGGAAGAAGAGGAGGTCATTCGTATTGATCTGAAGCAGGATCGTTACGATGCACAGATTCATTACCACGATCTGGTACCGGGAATGATTGATGTGGCGCGCGCTTTCTTCACCTATACCGATTATGAACACGCAGAACTCGAGGGGGCCGAAGTGGGAACTCTCTTTGAGCGAGAGACGTGGGAGGGACGATTGGAATTGGTACGTGAGGCCGAGGATCATTCGGTAGTGGGTTTGCAGTGGCGCTCGGATGAGTTTGTCGCAACGGGTGAAGAAGCTTATATTCCGAAAACCGATTCACTGGAGTGGGGCCTTTTTTATGTGCAGGATTTCCATTTCGAAGACTGGCATTTCGAAGCTGGTGCGCGAGTTGATTGGGTCGAGCGTGACCCGGATGCGCTCCTCGCCGATCAGGTAGATTTCACCAGCTTCAGCTTCTCTGGCGCGGCAATTTACTCGTTTGATCCGGCCTGGAGCTTAGGCTTGGCGCTGTCCGGCTCAGAGCGAGCGCCGTCTACAGAGGAGCTATTTTCCAACGTCGACAACGCCGGAGAGTCTCTGATAACGCACGCAGCCACGGGCATCGTTGAGATCGGTGACTCCAATCTCGATAAGGAATCCTCTGTTAACGCAGACTTATCGTTGAAATGGCAGGGAGCGGAGTCATGGGCGCAGTTAACTGTTTTCTACAACCTTTTCGAGGACTATATTTTTCTGCTCAATACTGGCACCGACATAGATGACACAGCGATTTATGCTTATGTGCAAGAAGATACCGACTTCTACGGTATTGAGTTGGAATCCAGCTTTCACCTCGCCAATTTCGCCGGTGGTGGATTGGCATTGGGGGTTTTCGGGGACCACATCAGCGCTGAATTTGACAGTTCGGGCGACGTGCCCAGACTGCCGCCTCGCCGAATCGGTGCAGAGCTGGAGTGGACGGGCAATGCATTGAGCGCGTATGTGCAGGTAGTTAATGCAGATGATCAAGATGCGCCAGGAAACTTTGAAACTGAGAGCGATGGCTATACCCGATGGGATGCCGGTGTTGATTACAACATCGAACTGACGGGAAGCGTTGAACTACTGGCTTTCCTTAAGTGGAAAAATATCACCGACGAGGAAATTCGCCTTAGCACTTCGTTTCTGCGTAACTACGCACCACAGGCCGGCGAATCATTGGAGGCTGGTATCCGTTTGACATTTTAGTTAGCCGCGTGGAAAAGCCATAGTCTTGCAAGATACACAGGACTGGATTAATGGGGGCAGAATATTTTCCGGCTCGCAACGAGCGGTAAAAATAACTCTGTCCCCTTTTTCTCTACGCTCTTGTCCGGGCCTAAGAATTTTGGTTATTCTTCCTATAAAAATACCGACAAAATTCCCAAGGCTTATTTTTTCGCTTTGGCATCCTTCAAACTCTCTTCCAGTGAATGAAGTGACGGATGGTCTTTGCCGTATCTCTTAACGTGGATCGCCCACATACCGGGTGCCCAGGGCCAGCCCCATCGACGTTACGACGCCGGGCATTTTATTCAGGAGGATGTGGGCGCAGAAATGGCTGAGCATGTAGTGCAATTCTTACAGGCCAACCCGATGCTCAATGCTGGGTGCTCTCAGTAGCTGTCAGTTAAGCCGTAACATCCTGGCGTGATCCAGGGAAGAACCGGTTGGTAGCCTGCTGGTAGTTTTTATATCCCGCTCCCAGCAAAAACCAGACCAGTGAGTAATTTCATGTTGTGCCGGTGGGAGATTGCGGGTCATTGGACTCCGCCCACACGATTACTCAGCCGGGCGATACTGCAAATTCCTGCAAGAAAGGTCAGCACCGCGCCCAGGAGAGCCGGCGAACTGTCGCTGCCGTGGCCGGCTGCGAGCAAAGCCGCCACCAGAGCGGTGCCAAGTGCCTGGCCAGCGAGCCGATTCGTAGAGATCAAACCCCCAGCGGAGGCTGCACGAGCCATTGGCGCGGCCGAAATAATCACCTTTGCATTAGGCGAAAGAAATAGACCGTAACCAGTACCACACACAGCCATGCGCCACGCAATATCTGCCTGCGTTGCACCTTCGGGTAAAAAGGCGAGTAACAGCATCCCAGCCGTTGCGATCGCCATACCAATACCACCCAGAATTCCCGGGTGATAACGATCAGATAACATGCCGGCAAGGGGTGCACTCACCATCATCGCCAGTGGAAAGGGCGAAACGGCCGTACCCACTTCGCTGGGCGAGAAGCCGAATTGCTCTTGCAAACGAAAGGGTAGTGAGAGAGCAAAAGTTATTGAACCGATAAATGCGAATTGTGCGCCTACGATAGAAAGAGCCACCACACGATTGGCCAATAGGTCTACCGGTAAAATAGGCAATGTTTGCGTCAGCTCGCGACGCACAAAAACAACAGCGGCAAAAATGCCCAATACCAGTACCGTGAGGGAAGTAGGCAGGTGATATCCCCCGGCCAATGCCAACAGGCCGGAAATAATTAGCCCGAACGTTAGAGCACATAGCAGGGATCCCACTGGACTAATTGTCTGGCCATGACCTGACACATAGGGCAGAGCACGTTGACCTACTACCAGCGATAGCAATCCCAACGGAACGGTAGCGACAAAGATCCAGTGCCAGTCCACTACGGAGACGATGTACCCTCCCAGAATGGGTGCGACCGCTGCGGCGCTGGCTACGATTATGGTGTTAATGCCAATACCTCGTCCCAGCTGATTGGTGGGATAGATAAAACGCACCAGCGCACTACCAACACTCAGTGCTGCAGCCGCGCCCAGTGCCTGCAGGGCACGAGCCGCCAGTAATAAAGGCAAATTGGGAGCAAAAAAGCACAACAGTGCCGAAGCCATAAAAAGGCAGAGGCCCAGTTGGTGCATTTTCCGTAAACCGATACGACCACCCAGCGCAGACAGGGGCAGAAGAGTCATCACCAACACCAGCTGGTAAACACTGACAATCATAATTGCGGAGGACGAATCAATGTTCATCTCGCGCGCGATAGTCGGCAGCGCAATATTAGGCAGAGCGCCATCCATTACCATTAGCGCAGTGCCGCAGGAGATTGCGAATATCGCGAAGAAGCGCCTTGGTTTCTCTAAACCATTCATAAAATCTGATTGCAGTGCCTGGAGGGGGATCGATCTAATAGTAAAGGATTGGGAACGATGTTACCCGAAAGCTTTATCCGCTTGCACAGCTAGGTGTTTCGGATGGCGTATTCTGTTTCGCCAGGGCTCTACCACACAGCCAGAAGTGCAGGGAGCCCCAAAGTCCAACAAGCGTAAAATAGGCAAGCGCCACGCTTAGAGCATCTTCGCCATAGCGTGGGCCGAGCAGATCACTTAGTACACCCACCAACAATGGGCCGAGCCCCATACCGATGAGATTGATAAACAGCATCTTGATGGCCGCAGATACTGCGCGCATATTTACCGGCGACAGAGTTTGCACCATAGCTAAGGTCGGGCCTAGCGCATAGTTGCCGGCAAAGCCCGGAATAATAAACAGGAACATTGCTGTGGTTAGATCGTCAGCAAGCAGGCCCATGATAAAAAATGGCATCGTAAAAAACGGAACGATTGCGAGCATCCACATGCCGTACTGGTAACCGCGAACTGCAAGGCGATCAAATAACTTACCAGCGGCCAGCGCACCGATTGCCCCCAATATACCAAACACACCTGCCATCAACATACCAGTCTGGGATTGGCTGAGATCGTGTGCTCTGATAAAAAAAGTCGGTAGCCACTGCGTTAAACCATAGGACATCAACCCCGCTACTACCGCTCCTGCGATCAGATGGCGCATGGCTGGATTGCTCCACATGGCCGCGGCGGTAGTGCGTATCGGAGGTGGCGGCGCAGGCTTTTGTGCCTCAAAAGTCCCCCTGGCAGGCTCTTTTAGCACTTTGGCGATGACCAGGGCCAGCAACAGGCCGGGAACACCTACCGCTACCAGGGCTATGCGCCAGCCATAGGCTTCAGCAATAAAACCGCCGCCAACAAAACCCAACATCATGCCGAAACTACCCCCCAGCATCAGCGTAGCCATGGCTAGCGCTCGGCGCTGTGGAGGAAAGTAATCTGCGATGATCGAGTGACTGGCAGGGTTTACTCCGGCCTCGCCAATACCCACACCAATTCGAAACAAAAGCAGGCTTATAAAACCGGTGGCCATACCGCCCAGCGCCGTCATAATCGAGAAGATAATTAGACTCGCGATAATGATCCACTTGCGGCTGTACTGATCAGACAAACGCGCAATAGGCAGCCCCATGGTGGCGTAAAACAAGGCAAATGAAATCCCGCCCAAAAGCCCCAACTGAGCATCGCTTAAACCAAACTCTGCTTTTATATCCGGAAACAGGATCGACAGAATCATTCGGTCGCTAATTGACAGAGTGTAGGCCAATACGAGCAGGGTCAGGGTAGCGCGGTAACCCGGCAGGGGTTGACTGGCTGCCGAGGGAATAGGGCTTGCTTTCGATAAATGGGGCATGTGTTACTCGTTTTAATGCCGGATGGCCACTTTGAATAGCGCCTATTCCCACTACCACTGAGGTGAAGTATAGTGTTCTGTGAAACAAGTATGGAATCATATTCGGACATATTGGCGTTGGCTGTTGCTTGCCTGTAGACCTTTTGGGGGGGCAGCTTTATTGCGGCCGGGGGAGCACGGAGAGTGAGATGAAAGTAGATCGAGTGCAACGCGAGTTTTTCAGGCAGCTGATTTCGCTGCTGGAGGAAACAGGGGTTAGCCCCAAGCAACTGTTTAGTGAGCTCCGCCGGCGAGGTGTCACTGCTTCCGGTACCAATCAGACTATATTTGCAGGTTCCGAAGCGATGGTTTTACTGGAAGCTGCAGTGGACCTTTCGAGCGATCCCTGCCTGATGATACGTATGGGACAAGAGCTTGGCATTGCCTGTTACGGCAGCTTTGGTTTTGCTTTGATGAGCTGTGCGAGCATGCGCGAGACCGTTCAGCTTTTGCTTCGCTATGGGCAGGTATTGTTCAGGCCCACCTGGACAGCGTATGAGCATGAGGGCGGCTTATTATTGCGCGTGAATATAACCAGGGGCACTGCTGCACAGCAACAGCTTGTAGCCGAACTGAGTTTCTCAAACCTTACTGCACTGGGGAGAGCTCTTTATGGAAACCAGGTGGAGAACTCAGAGGGTGTAGAGGTACAGCTGAGTTATTCCAAACCTTCGCACTTGGCTTGCTATAAGAGTGTGTTTAACGTGCCTTTGAGGTTCGGCTGTGAACACAGTCAGGTGTTTCTCCCGGCGCATGTTCTGGACACGCCTGTTAAAACGGCGAACCGTTCCGAGCATGTGGTCTTTCAACAGCAGTGTGAGGAGATCCTGCGCGGGCTGAGCAGTGTCGAGAAAACCA
>JBALVT010000198.1:0-7654 GCA_036961345.1 Halioglobus sp. | reverse complement strand
CCTTCGTGGCAGGCGTATTCATAGATCTGCCCGTCAGTACTATACAAGGGTAACTCACCGCGCCAATCCTGGGTATAAAGTTCGGGGTTGGAAACGGTAAAGGCATAGTGTATTTCGTTTTCCGCCGTGCGGGTGAAACGTTCGATAACCGTGCTGTTAGTGTCGAGATACAGTCGGTGGCGGATAGCGAACCGTGCGCTTTGCTGAGGGTGTGAGCGGCGAGTAGTAACGACCAGGGTATTGCCTTCCCAGTGACCGACCGAATCCCCCAGCCAGGGCGTTATTGATTCGGGTAGCGGTTTACTGTTTATCGGTATGGTGCGTATTGCATGGTTCATTTCTACCATGATTAGCACATAATCGGGTGATTGAACGATCTGGTAGTTGTTGTTGTACAGTACCGGCAGCATCGGTGGGCCGCCCGTGGATCCAAACCCCACTACGCATCGGTCGCCAAGCAATTGTTCTTCCGGGTTGTGGTGATTCAGGTATTGTCGATATCGGTTTTCCAATTTTTGGCGAGCAAGACCTGTATAGGGCACTTTGCCATTTTGGGGTTCTACAATGATCGAGCTGTGGGCCTCACCGTTGATTCGGGCAAGTTGGGTACCGGGATCCATCCATGCGGCGTTGTAGGCACCTTCAATATCACCAGCGGCTAAATCGCCTTCCGGCACGGCATCAATAGCAGCTACCTGGCCAGCAGCGGCCTGTTCTACCATGCTTGCCTGGGAGTCGCTGAGCACTAGATCGGGTAACTCAGGAGGGCGTTCCAGGGGGGTAAGGGTAGCGCTGGTCCAGGTACCTTGCAGGTCCGGAGCGCCCCAGGGTAAATGAGGCGCCTGCCATTCTTCAGCGAGAGCTGGTGTGACAAATAGTAGCGTCAGAGCAAACGTGATTTGAATATTCACCGTCTGTTATTCCCTTTCTTCCGTTCTTGCTCCGGATAGTATATTGCTGATGGAGTAGTTTCCCTCGTGACAGGCGTATTCGTAGATAGGCCCCTGTGTTGCGTACATTGGCAGCTGTCCACGCCAGACGCTGGTATATATCTCTTCATCTTCCACGGTAAATTCGTATTGGATTTCTTTTTCGCCAACACGGGTGAAGCGTTCCACTACAACACTGTCTGGGCTCATCATGAACTGATGTTTTATCGCCATACGCATATTTTGCTGACGGTGAAATTGTGTGGTGCGGACCACTAATGTAGGGCCCTCCCAGTGACCGATTGAATCTCCCAGCCAGGGACGAATCGAAGCTGGAAGAGGTGTGCCATCAATACGGATAGTGCGTATATTGTGGTTCATTTCGACGAGAATCAATACCTGTCCTGGGGATTGCACAAATTGATAATTATTGTTGTAGAGCACGGGCAACATGGGTGGTCCACCGCTGGAACCAAACCCGACCATGCAACGCACACCCAAATCCTGTTCTTCCGGGTTGTCCCGCTGCCACAGCTTATACATATTCCAGTACTTGCGTAATCTGGAGGTAAAGGTATAGGGCACTTGTCCGTCATCAGGAGAGACAATAATTGAACTGTGTGGCGCGCCATTAACTCGCACAACCCGGCTGCCAGGATCCAACCAGGCGGCGTTATAACCCCCTACATCCGACCCGCTGCCAAGGTCGCCTTCTTCCAATTGGTCGATTTCTTCCAACATCGCCTCGGTGCCGCGCTCGACCTCGATTGTCTGGGCTTCGGTCAGCACCAGGTTTTCATATTCCGAAGGTCGTTCGAGTAAGCTCACCGTTGCCGTGGTCCATGCACCTTGTAGATCTGGAGCACCCCAGGGCAAATATTTAAGCTGCCAATCACTCGCCTGGACGGGAAGCGCTATTAGGAGCACGGGAATCAGTCTCTGCCAGCTTTTTGTCATCATGGGAGAAATCTATTCCAGCGGCTCTTTGCGAAGATGGCCATACATTAGCTCTTCTACAAATTCCACACAATTGAATTGCATCATGCGCGCGTCACTGCCAACTCTTTTGTACAGAGGCATTTCGATCTTCCAGGGGCGGGTAAAGACTTTTTCATCTTCCAGCGTCGCCTCGTAATGCATGGTGTGATCACTGGTGCGGGTGAATCGCTCGGTCACTTTCAATACATCACTGTGATAGTTTCCCGCTCTGTCCAGCCAACTCTGATCATTGAATCCAGAGCTTTCGATGACCAGAACGTCTCCTTCCCAACGCGCCCAGGACTGGCCCATCCAGGAATCTATGGGCGCAGGACCAGGGTCGCTCAAATGTATATTGCGGACAGCGCCCGCATATTCATAGGAAAATAATAGCGCGTCCTTATTGTGCACAATTTGAAATGGGAAGGGCATGTAGGTGGCGCGGGGTATGCCCGGCAAATAGCATTTGATCTCGGGGTCTGAGGACAGCCAGTTTTCGCGGTTTTTATTGCGCTGCAGCTTGGCTTCGGGTTTGTAGGGAATCTCCCCGCCAACTACCACGCCAATGCCAGCAGGGACAGCACCTACAGCACCCAGGGCGATTACTTCTTTGGCCGGCACCGCTACGACAGGCCCTTCTCGCATCGCCATAGCCGCTTGTGGCCCATGGGCCTCCAGATTGTAATTGGCCCTATTGAGTACCTGCCAAACGCCGTTCATATCCGGATTGCCGTCCGCAATACGTTGAGGTTGGTAAGGCGCCTCTTCGCTTTGGCCGTTTAGGCAAAACAACATGAGTACAGCTGCTGCGCAATATCGTCGAGCTACGGGGAAAGACCTGGTTTTTGTCATTTACGCTTCCACATTCCAATTTTATTTCAGTTCCAATTTGCAAAATATTAATCGATAAACGGTACGCGTATTTTTAGAGGGGCAAGCCGCCTACTGCGGATCCGATAGATCCCTCTTCTGTATACGCTCTCATTAACAGTTCAGCAATACGCATCTGGTGAACCTCGTCAGCACCATCGGCCAAGCGAGCCCATCTGGCCTGTTGTAACATGCCAGATAGTGGGGAGTCTGTCGAATATCCTAGTGCACCGTGAACTTGTACAGCTCTATCACAGACCCTCCAAAGCGTATTGGCCACATGGTGTTTGGCCATCGACACTTCTTGTTTGAACTCCATGCCGTTTTCAATTTTGTATGCGGCGTGTAATACCATCAATTTGGATGCATACAGCTCCATGGCGCTGTCAGACATCATCCACTGAATGCTTTGTTTTTCACTGAGCAGGGAGCCGTGGGCAAATCTATTTTGCGCGCGGGCAATGAGCATCTCAAGGGCCATTTCTATTTGACCGAGCCAGCGCATACAGTGTGCCAATCTTGCGGGTCCCAGACGAACCTGGCCCAGTTTGTGACCACCTCCGCGTTCGCCCAGCAAATTGGCTTTCGGTACGCGGACATCCTTATAGAGAATTTCACAATGGTTGTGACTACCGGACATGGTTTCGATATCCCGAACGAGTTCAAATCCTTCAGAGTCACAGTCGACGATAAATGCCGAATTTCGCGCCTGTGGTATTTCTGCATCTGGATCAGTGCGAGCAATAACGATGGCGAAATTGGCACCTCTGGCACCGGAGGTAAACCACTTGTGGCCGTTGATAACCCAGTGATCGCCATCTTCCACCGCAGTGGTTTGAATGAGGGTTGGGTCTGAACCGGCCACATCGGGCTCGGTCATCGAAAAGCAGGAACGAACAGTTCCTTCCAGGAGAGGGTTCAGGTACTTCTCACGCTGATACTCCGTTGCGAAGTGGTGCATGGTATGCATGTTGCCTTCGTCTGGTGCATGGGCATTGAGAATATAGGGCCCTAGAGGGAGTCGCGCAGCTTCGGCCGAGACAGCCGCAAGCGCTGTCACGCCCAGGCCCATACCACCTACTTCCTGTGGCATATGGGGTAACCAAAATCCCTTATTCTTCGCCTGCCCACGCAATTCCTTCACCAGCTCAGACCACTGTTCTCTGGTTGCATCCTTGTTTTTGTTCATTTGCGACAACTGTGGTTTAACAGTTGAGTTGAGGAAGTCCCTGATTCCCATCCTGGCGCGTTCAACATCTTCGCTGAAGGTAAAATCTATAGCCACGTGTCAATCCTCTCTTTGTTGGTTATTTTTTTGGCGTAGCTGCGTGAACTAACAGCACGCCGGTTCGCCTTCAAGGGCTTCCGTGGTAAAGGGAAGCGAGGTCCCGCAGCCCTGGAAGATGCCAACGTGCTGATCCCAATTGCCGACAAACTGAAAATGATCCTTAAACCGGCTTTCGTGTAGCATGCGCCAGGTGTTACCGCATACCGGGAATAGCTTGCCGGTTGCCATACGGTGATGCTGGTCCAGCTGAAAAGCTTTTGGGCATTGGTCGATAGTGCCTTGATAGATAACGGCTTGTCCGTAGTCTTCAGAGGCAGGCTCCAATCCGGGGATTTTAAATAATCGATAGGTGGCCGAATAGAAGTTTATGTGTCCGATAAGCGATTCTATTTCTTTACTGTTTATACCCAGTGGCCGGTCTTCTACGAGTCTGGGGTCGGCAAAGCCCACCTTCTTGCTCAAGTTAATAAAATCGTTCCAGTACAGCGCGCCACTTAAACATTCGCCATACAATATTGGGTCGCTTACCAGCTCCCTGGGTACCCTTCGATCGGCGTACACGTCAGAAAAATACAGTTCGCCGCCGGGCTTCAAAACGCGGAACGCCTCGCGCAGCACGGCTTCCTTGTCCTCACAGAGATTGATAACGCAATTAGAGACAATAATGTCGAAGCTGTTGTCAGCGAAACCCAGTTCATCGAGTTTTTCGAGATAGCCTTTATGAAATGTCACATTGCTGTTCTGGTAGCCAAAAGCTTCTCGGTGAAATTCAAGATGGCGGTTGGCAACGTCCAGTTGTTCATCCGTCATGTCAACACCAACAATGCGTCCGGATTCACCGACCAGGGCCGATAAAGCGTAGGCATCTCGCCCTGAACCGCTTCCCAGATCAAGAATATGCAGGCCCTCCAATTGCTCGGGTGCGACCAGGCCACAGCCATAATAGCGCGCCATCACCTCGTCATGGATCTGGCTTAACACTTTTTTGAGATATACGGGCGGCTGGTCCAGAGTACAACAGGCATCGGTTTTTAGGTCGTCAGACCCCTGTAGAGTCTTGCCATAATAGTCTTTAACTTCTTCGAGCATCTGGGTCCCCAGTGTTGACGAGCGTGTAGACAGTGGGCTCTAGTTTGCATCCTGATCTGGCGCTACACAAGAAGGCGGTGGATATTATCTCCGGCTTGTGGAAATCCCTTGTTGGGAAAGGTGGCTTGGACCCGAAAGTGGTATAGTGGTCGGCTACCAATTGATTGTTCGGAGCAAACCCATGGCTGTCAAAATTCCCCTGTGGAAAAAGATTGTCAAATTTCTGCTGGTGATTGTCGTACTCGTACTTGTCGCTGCAACGGCCCTTGTGTGGTTTTCCGGCGCCTGGAACATTATCTTCCCGTCATCTGAGCACGATACCAAGGCACCCTGGATACCTGCAGACCTGGCCTCGCCGGCGGTGCTGGTCTTCAGCAAAACGAATAGTTTCCGGCATATCGATGGCATAGAAGGTGGGAATCGCGCTCTTGGTGAAATAGCCGACCTCAAGGGCTGGGGACTATTCGCAAGCGAAAATGGCGCCGTATTCAACGAGCAGGATCTTAAGCGGTTTGACGCGGTAGTTTTTCTTAATGCCAGTGGCGATATGTTGGGTGAGGATCAAGAGCAGGCGTTCCAAAGCTGGCTGGAGGCTGGGGGTGGCTGGGTTGGTATTCATGCGGCTGGTGATGGTTCGCATGCGTCCTGGAAATGGTATGGAGAGAATCTAATCGGTGCTGATTTTACCGCCCATATTCTCGGGCCTCAATTTCAGCGCGCCAAAGTCATCGTGGAGTCCCCGGAGCACCCAGCGGCATCGGACTTACCCAATACCTGGTTGCACTCCGAGGAGTGGTATTCCTGGGAGAAGAGCCCGCGCCAAAACGGCTTTAATATTGTCGCTATTCTGGATGAGGAATCCTACACGCCGGTACAAAAATTCATGGGTAATGAACGAGACCTGCGGATGGGTGACCATCCTGTAGTGTGGACAAATTGCGTCGGACAAGGGCGCGCTGTTTACTCCGCGTTGGGACATACGTCAGAGGCCTTCGATACAGCTGAGCATCGGCAGCTGCTGGCGAACGCGTTGAGCTGGACGATGGGCCTCACAGAAGGCGGCTGCAGCTTACCTCCCTCGCCATGAGTGAGCCTAACTTAGCCCAAAGAAATAACTTCTGTGGTTAGTGGCTCTATATCGCCCTGGGGCAGCTGAAAACGCCAGAACATAATGCCGTAGGGGCGCCCTTCAGTGTCTAGCCAATTGGGTCGACCGGGGTTCCTGTGGGCAAGAATAATTTCAAATGAACCATCTTCTTTTAGTTCTGTTTGGGCGCGATTCAATGAAACTGTGCGGGTTTCATAGTCGAAGGTTTGTAAAAATCTATTGAACAATACCAGGTTGGAAAAGCGACACTTGGGGAATCGTCCGCGAATAATCAAGGCTTGATCCGGTCCCAATACAAAGGGCGCCATAGCGTAGACGTTGTCTTTGGCCGCATAGGTAATGGCCGCATGAGTATTGTCTTTTTTGGGAGGAATAAACTGATTAGGCACCCTGGAGACCCAGGGAGGGCTATTTTCATTGTTCATGGTGACAACGTTGCCCTTTACAAATTTGGCCACCCGGCGGATGCCGGCCGCTATATCGATGTCATTTGGTGCTGACCGTGGTGGCTGCTTTGTGAGGTTCTCGATGTCCAGCGGGATATGGTGCAGGCGATCGTTGTTGATGCTGATTTTTCTTTCGTAATAATGGCGGGAGGTAATACTCGTGGCACCGGCAGACAGTGGCATCCAGTTGCCATCTACCTTGGTATTGCTGAGGATTATCTCGTAATTCCCCTGTGAGTCTGTTTCAAACTCGGTGTCGTTTATAGTTGACCCTATACCGTCTCCGTCCACGCCTTCACCAAATTCGACGGTGAAGCTGGTGTAGGTTGCGTCGCTGATGTTGCCTCTAATGCGGTAGCTATGCTGGTCACTGATCACTGCGGAGTAGTAGCGCGAATCCGGGTTGTCGCCCAGCAGTTTTTTGTGTTGATGAATGAATCCAGTAAAGAAGGGGCGGGCGGGATCGGCTTCCAGCCAGGCTTCCAGACCGTGCAGCAATGCGTGAAGTGTTACTCTTCTGGCCTCAGCAAAGTCTTCTGGTGTACGCAGTTTCCAGGCAGGTGTTGTGAAACTGGCCTCAAGATCGTCCAGGGTTTTTTGCAATTCAGCCAGAGCCTTGGCTGCCTCGCTGGACGAGTTACCCTCAGCCGCAGCGTAGATTTGAGGGGCGAGCACAGAAGCTGCAAGTCCCGCGATTGTGCTTGCAGCGGTAGCTTTCAAAAGTTCACGACGGTGCATGGCATTCTCCGAATTTTATCGTTATGTGATAGTTGAATGGTATTTACTTAATTGGGACGGTGGAGCATCCCGCGGCCCTCAGTAGTGATACCCTCGCGCAGTTGGAACCCCACGCCTTTGCGAGGGTATCACTACTGAGGGCCGCTAGCTCCGTGGTAGCAGGTCCTACTTGTCAATATCCCCAAAAGGGCGTGGGGTTCCAACCGAT
>JBALVT010000197.1:0-7787 GCA_036961345.1 Halioglobus sp. | reverse complement strand
ACCTACAGCCCTCTCTCGTTTTCCGGTAGATAGTCCTGAAAAATATCTCCCAGATTTTTGTTGTCATGGGCGGGTACACGATAATAAGTGCGGATAATGACCGAGCTATCCTCGCCGAAGTGGTAGGTTTCCAAGCTGTATTGGACTTGTTGACCCTCGGGGCTCTCAAAGTGGTTTTCCAAACACCAAGCCACTTCGTTGCCACACACAAAGAGGGTTCCGGGTTGTATATTGAAGCGGACTCGCGGCTGGAACAGATCCCAGGATTCTTCACAGCAGGATTTGAATCCGTGCTTCTCTGGAGTACCCACAGGATCAAGCATACGGAATTCGCCATTGGCCACAGTACGCCAATTTTCTACCCACGCCTGCTTGTCGCCGGCATTCCAAAGTATTGGGTATTTATTGGCCCAATTCAGCAAAGCCTTCTTGTCCGGGTATGCCACTTGGTAACTCCTCGGTTTGGTTGAGCTAACAGGATATATAGGTTTGGTAAAGAGTAAACAACTGTACGTCGTCAGACCTTATGGGAGCAATTGACCCTTTTTTTAAGAGACACTTTTCTGCCCATTGCTTCTCCAGCTTACTTTTGCGCTCTTCCATATAGCGAAGTGCATCACGAACAACTTCGCTGGCTGAGCCGTAACGACCACTGGATATTTCGTTTTTGATAAACACATTCCCAATGTTCACCCAAGCTTAAGCTGGTGGTAGCCATTTGTGCTCCTAATATTCATAAATAACAAATATGAATATATTTTAGGCAAAGGAGTAGTGCAAGGTGTAATGTGTTGATACCAGTGGTAAAAAGCTAACCCTCTGATACTATTGGTAAATTAAGAATTCGCCACCAACAGGTGCCAGATTTCTCAGGTCCGGCTAAGTTAAGTTGTCGGTACCCATTTTTCGCCTACTTGGTTTTCCTGAAGTATAGACTGTGGATGAGACCGTGTTTACTGGCTGCTAAACCAGTCGATGATTTGCCGGTGAACCCGCTCGTCATCCAACAGGTCGAAGTGGTTTTTTTCATGAAAAACCCGGCAGTTCTCCGGCTCTATATCCAGTTTACGAAGGTCATCACTGTGGGATCCCACCGCGCTGTCCAGGCGTACCAGCAGGTCGCCCAGCAAGTGCCCCAGTGGATCGTTCCTATCCCGTCCCAGGGTGGCTGCTGCGAAGTAATAGTCGACGTTTGGCAACAGGGGAACCAGCCTGCGAGTATCGGGACGGGGCTGGTCGGGATCGTGGCCCTGCCAATCTTCATCGAGCAGGTCGCCGTGGCGTAAGTCCTTGATCCCCACACTGCGATGCCTGCCCAGGTCCAGCGGCTCTGTGTAAGCAATCTTTTGCATGGCCACGCCCAGAGCGTGTCCTGCCTTCGCCACGACCGAGCCGTGATGTGGGGTGCCCAGGCACACCACACGCTGCAGCCGTTGCAACCAGCTACTTTGTGCCTTCTCCGCATACCAGCAGGCGCTACGGATAACCAGGCCGCCCATGCTGTGCCCGATCAGGGACAGCGATTCCACCGGCACCGGCCATGCCTCGCACAACTGCCCAAGCAGTTCCGCTAATTCCTGGCCGTTGGTGGAGATATGGCGTCCGGTGTTGTAACGCAAATACAGTGGCGTACAGCCCAGTTCCTCTTCCAGTCGACCACCGATACAGGGTGCACCCTTTCGGCTCCAGCTCAATTCCGACAGGCTCAGTCCGTGCACCAGGACAACCAGGTGTGGGCTGGCCTGCCCCATGGCGGCCGTCAGTGCTTCACGATCGAGTGTCAGTGGATCGCTCGGCGTCATCAGGCACATGGGGGTGGCGAGCGGATTTCCCTTGGCTTCCAGGTGATCACCAAAGGCCCCGTTCAGCGCAGCGGTCGTTCTGATTTCGGCGCTGGAACGTTGGGATACACCGACATTATCGGGCATAAAACCGAACGAAAGGTCGACACCTTCACGCAGTGCGCCGTTTACTCCCCTGATCACGGAATACACCGCGGATGCTATCACCCCGTGTGCCCGGGTGGGCTCGGAAGGTTGTGGCGAGCAGGGCAGGGGGTGCCGCGCGATGGTCTCGTGCATTCGCTCCACGGTATTGGTGATCCCTTCCACCGAGTCGAATACCAGCCGGGTAGTACCCTGCACAGTCTGGATTGATGCGTTCATAAGCTTGCTCCCGCCGAATGGCTGAGGTTTCAGTTAGCTGGTTTCTTGTTGCGTTTGGATCCCTTAGCTGCTGATGTTTTTTCCACATCCTGCCTCGCCTCGAGAGCGGCAGGCTCGCCGGCGAGGGAGGATAGGGCGGCGAGACAGTCCAGGCACAGTAAGACGGGGCGGGCCTGGGCGGGGACACCGACGGCGGCGCGCGCACCCATGTGCAGAATCGCATTGCATTGTTCGCAGATACCGTTCCTGTTCAATACCGCTTCCTGCCAGCCGATAACCGTGTTCTCCGCGCCGGAGTCGGCAGGATCCGGAGCCGGTACTGCGGGCGGCGGTGACGAAGAGGGCGGCTCTCGCCCCTTCAGGGCCCGGGCGAGATGCGCACTGTCACTGACAACACCTTCTACCAGGTCGAAGGTATTAAATAGCACGTTGCGCACGACGGTTGATACCGACAAGCCCAATTCCTCCGCCCGGTCGCGCAATTCCTCATCGAGTTGCTCCGGGATGCGGGCCTGCAGTACCCGGTCCTTGGTCTGCCGGCTTTTGCGTCTGCCTCGTTTGGCTTTCTCTGACATCGTCTCCTCCATTGGCTGTCGCGCCCTCAGGCAGGCGGCAGCCTCATTTGATGTCCGCCAATGTAGTTTATATGTATTACATTGTCAATAAATGTATTACATTTAATCTGGCGCGGTACTGACAAGTTAACTCGCCGATATTGGTAGGATCAGTGCATGAACACTTACAAACGCCACCGATTCCCGCCAGATATCATCTCCTACGCAGTCTGGCTTTAGCTGTCTGAAAAACACCTACACACCTGCCGATTATGAGGCGGATGGTGTGTGGGGAACCTGGGCAGTAAACTGAAGAAATCCTAACGGGTTTTTGAAACCGAACTTTGAGCCAGGGCCGAGCATAAGTGCGTTCATTGAGTGGAGTAGGGCGGTTGCTTGAAACCTGAGGCTAGACTCCTCTGATCGAACGAAGTTAATTTGTCGATACCCTTATGACGCTTAGCGCTCAAAATAATTACACAACCTTGTTGGGCAAGGACGTGTTCGAAAAAAACGCGTCCAAATTGTTAGCGGCAATCATTCCCATAGCCGTACGAACTTCTTCGGTTGCGGACCCAATATGCGGCAAGAGCGTAACGTTATGCAACATACGTAGCTCCTTAGGGACTTCGGGTTCGTCCATGTAAACATCAAGACCAGCGCCTGCGATTCGACCTTCGGTCAGCGCCGCTATCAATGCTGCTTGATCAATGCTGTCGCCGCGCGCTGTGTTTACCAAATAGGCTGTTGGCTTAAGTAACGCGATATGAGCTGCACTCACAGTAGGGGATGACCCACCCCCTGGCACATGCACCGACACGACATCAGCCGACGCCATAACTTCATCTATTGTGTCTAAACGCGTCGCCTCGAAATCGAGATCCGAAATCGGTGATCGATTGTAAAAGACGATCTTCATTCCCAAAGCGAATAGCGCACGGCGTGCCGTAGCTTGACCTATACGGCCCATACCGATGATGCCAATAACTTTGCCCTGCACGCTACTACCTAAACCGTCTATAAGCGAAAATCCCTCCCATCGGCCCTCACGCAACTTAGCCTCAGCTGCATAGGCGCGCCGTGTCGCGCTCAGTATCAATAACAGCGCTATGTCCGCAGTAGCCTCGGTCAGGACATCGGGGGTATTCGATACGGTAATGCCTTCATCACCTGCCGTTTTGGTATCGATATTGCTGTAGCCGACGCCGACGTTAGCGATCAGTTGAACTCGACGGTTACCGGCCTGCAGCACCGTTGCATCGAGCGGATCACTCACTGTTGATACCAAAGCATCGAAATTCGACATCGCGACAGACAACTCTGCTTTGCTCATAGGTTGGTCAGTAGTATTGAGCCTGTCCTGTGCGAATTGCTGATTCACGCCGCCATCTCTGGGGTAACGGTGTTGCGCACTGCAACCACCACGTACGTTTCACCCGACACCTGGGGGCCTGTAATGCGCCTGGGTAGCCGGGGCGAGGTGACTTTCTTCGAGGTGCAACCGGGTGGTCAAACACTGGTTCCTGCACAGGAATGACCGGATAGCCACCAGATTCGGTATTGTCATCAAAAAAATAGACACAAAAACTGGTTGCAAGAGATTGTGGTCTCTATACTTCCAAGCCAATAACAACGGAGAGCAGCATGGATCATCTCAGCGGATTAGACGCAGCATTCCTGCATTTGGAAACGCCGGAGACACCGTTACACGTAGGCAGCCTGGGCATGTACGAGCTACCGCCGGAGTACCAAGGCGATTTTTTTGCCGACGTGTGCACGCACATCCAAAACCGGATGCACCTGGCGCCGATCTTTCAGCGCAAGCTGGTCAACATGCCATTTGATCTTGCCAACCCTGTGTGGGTAAAGGACGAGCATTTGGATATAGAACACCATATCCGCCACGTGATTGTGCCGCCGCCGGCCTCCCGTGCGCAGGTGGACCGCCTGGTGTCGCGAATTCACTCAAGCCTGCTCGATAGGTCGCGCCCGTTGTGGGAAATGTACGTGCTCGATGGCCTGCCCACACCACATGATGCCCCCAAGGGCACGCGTTACGTTGGCTTGTACAGCAAGTTCCATCATTCCGGGCTAGACGGCATGGGTGGCCAGGTTTTGATGCAGGCGATCATGGATACGACGCCGGAGCCGCGCAAGGTACCCCCTCCCGGGATCAGGCGTTCTAGCTCTGAAGATCAGTTGGGCATTGCCGAACTTGCCGGCTTCGGCGTCAAGCACAATTTTCTTCAAACCGTGAAACTGGTTAGAACACTTCCCGGCCTGTTGATGACGGCGCGCCGTACCATGCGCCCCGCAAAGGTTTCCGGTGAGGTCAAGGCCGAGAAAGAAAAGACACGCTGGTTTGCACCACGAACGCCACTCAATGTGGCGATCACCAACCAACGCAGCTTCGCCCGGTTTTCGCTCC
Source organism: Halioglobus sp. (assembly GCA_036961345.1). GTDB lineage: Bacteria > Pseudomonadota > Gammaproteobacteria > Pseudomonadales > Halieaceae > JBALVT01. The sequence continues at coordinate 2,640 of JBALVT010000197.1, read as the reverse complement.
CGATGAGTGAGGTGAAAGAAATAACGGCAATCAACAAGGTAAGCCTGAATGATGTCGTGATGGGTATTTCCTCGGAAGGAATGACACGCTACCTGGCCGACATGGGTTCCCGACCAACCAGCTCACTGCTGGCTGCTGTACCGGTCAGCATTCGACCGGAGGGTAATACCGAACTGACCAACCAGGTTTCTATGGCGCGAATGAGTCTGGCCAGCGATATCAAAGACCCGATAGCGCGATTGCATGCAATACGTGGCTCGAGCGAAACAGTAAAGGCAGTACTGAATGAGATGAAGACACAGCTTCCGACCGATTTCCCCTCGATCGGGGCACCGTGGCTGTTCAGTGCCATGGCTAATATGCTAGCCCGCTCCCGTCTGGCCAACTCCATGCCGGCATTCGCTAACGTCGTAATTTCGAATGTGCCAGGCCCGAATATCAGCTTGTATTTTGCCGGCGCAAAACAAATCAGCACCTACCCTGTCTCGATCCCGTATCACGGCATGGCGCTTAACATCACCTTGCAGAGCTACAACGGTTGGCTGGACTTCGGCCTGATCGGTTGCCGCCGCGCGATGCCGGATATCGCAGATCTGGGAAGGCATATGCAAGCCGCGCACGCGGAGCTGTTGCAACGCAGCCGTGAACTGGTGCCAGCAACACCCGCCAGGACGCCACCCAAACCAGCGGCGAAAAAGCGCCAACCGGCGACCAAGGCAGCTGAGCGGGCGGGCGCCAACAAACCAGCAAGGACAAAGGCCAAGACTAAGACGAAAGTGAAGACCCGGGCGAAGGCGAAAGTGAAGACCAAGGCGAAGTAGAGTATAGGAAGGATAAATACGGTACCGCCAAGTTAAAAACTAGAATTGGTACGATCAGGCAATGAATAAATACAAACGCCACCGCTTCCCTCCAGATATAATTTCCTACGCCGTCTGGCTCTACTACAGGTTCAATCTTAGGCGCGCGGTAGCAGCCATGGAGATATAGAGGATCTCCTGGCCGAGCGCGGCATCACTGTGAGCCGAGAAGCGATCAGGCTCTGGTGTATCAAATTCGGAGCTATTTACACCAAAAGATTGAAGCGGAAACACCGAGGCTACGGCGACACCTTCTTCATCGATGAAGTCTTTGTCAAAATCAATGGCAAGCAGCATTACCTCTGGCGGGCAGTAGATCAGGATGGTGAAGTGGTTGATGTGTTTCTACAGGCCAAGCGTGATGGGGCGGCAGCTAAGCGCTTCTTCAAACGACTGTTACGAAGCCATGGTGATGAGCCTAGAAAGATCGTGACAGACAAACTGCGAAGCTATGGTGTTGCTCACCGGGAGCTGATGCCGGATGTGATTCATAGTGCTGCGCAGTATGAGAATAATCGGGCAGAGCGATCGCATGAAGCGACTAGGGTGAGAGAGCGAGGGATGAGTGGTGCGGCATTCCGACGGTTCAAGTCAGTGGATCAGGCTCAGCGATTTGTCACGGCTCATGCAGCTGTTTCCAATCTGTTCAACCTCGGCAGGCATCTGGTTGGGGCTCATCAATACCGCGATCTGAGGGTAAGTGCGTTTTCAGAATGGAGCAGGGCGGTAGCTTGAAATATCGAGGCCTGAATTACTGAATCTCGAATCGTTAACTTGTCGATACCTCTTCTATAGCTGCACCAAGTTCTAGCTCCACTGCTCGAGTTTGTCCGCCCATCTGCATAAACATCACCATACTATCCTGGGCCGCCTGCGTAGCTAACGCCTGACTGAAACAATGTTCCTCTTCGAGTAAGGCCCCGACGGTCGTCATGCCGTCTCCACCGTCAACGGCTGCTTTGGCCAGTGCCACGGCCTCAAGGGGGAAGGATGCAATACGCCGCGCCAATCGCGCAACAAAGGGTGACAGCTCATCTGCAGGCAAGGCCCGGTTGATATAGCCATAGCGCTCAGCCACTTCCGCACTGAAATCATCACAACCCAACACGACTTCAAGCGCCCGGCCACGACCAATCAATCGAGGCAAACGGGCGGACCCCCCTCCGCCCGGAATAATTCCTAAAGCAACCTCTGGCTGACTGAAAACCGCTTTTCCAATAGCGCCAAAGCGCATATCCAGAGCCAGCAGCAATTCGCTGCCGCCGCCACGTGCCCGCCCTTCCACCTTTCCGATTGTCACTTTCGGCATGTTCCTGAACTGCTCCAACATCTGGTGGAAGAAGTTTAAGGTCACGGGGCGATCAGGCCCAGCCTGGGGCTGCTGCTGGATAAGGTTGATGTCTACATGGGCAATAAAGAAATCCGGATCAGCACTCTGGAAAATAATGACGCGCACGTCATCGTCAGCTTCCAGGTCGCGCCCCAGTTGGATCAACTCCTCGATCATTGGCATATCGAATAAATTGATCGGAGGATTATCAATGGTCACTGTAGCGACGCCCTGGTCAACAGTCGTCTTAAGCAGTTGGTAATTGTCATAACTCATTGCAAATTTCCTTGTGTTGGTTTCAGTGCAGTACATTACAAGATAGCTTGTAATGCCCAGAGAGCAATCGAATTACGCCACACTCATGAAATCAGCAGTACACCAGTGAGATGCGCCAATCAAGTTTTACTCCGGCTTGGTAAAGACCAGGATAAAACGGTCGGTCTTACCGCG